>NZ_JAUOSD010000014.1:0-125996 GCF_030548265.1 Marinovum sp. 2_MG-2023
GCGGGATGGAGCAGCCCGGTAGCTCGTCAGGCTCATAACCTGAAGGTCGTAGGTTCAAATCCTACTCCCGCAACCAAAGTCAAAAACTTCTCGCAAACTCGCAAGCCCGCCCAAAAGGCGGGCTTTGTTACGTTCAGCACTGAAAACCCCGACAAAAACTCGCAACGCTAAGTTCCCAAAGTGCGCGTCGAGGTTCCATAAGCCCCCTGCAAAACAAGCCCTCTCGAAAGAGATGCACCCAAAATCAAAAAGCTACCGAGATTAATCTCGGTAGCCGTTGCCGTTGTGCCCAAAGTGTCGAAACGAGGGATTGATGCTGACAGCGCCTCTCATAACCCGTTTTATGGGTTGTTGTTTCCGCGTGCCGACAGCCAGGGCAGGACGCCGGAAAAATCGACGCCTTGGCCCCCTTCGGCAATGAACTTGGTATACAACTCATGTGCCAGTCGCCCCATCGGGGTATCTGCATCACAGGCACCTGCGGCGTCTTGGGACAATCCAAGATCCTTAAGCATGAGTTCCGCTGCAAACCCCGGTTTGTAATCGTTGTCAGCCGGGCTGACGGGGCCAACGCCTGGGGCGGGGCAATAGGCGTTCATCGTCCAGCTGTAGCCGGACGAGGTGGAGACCACATCAAACATGGCTTGGCGATCCAGGCCCAGCTTGTCGGCCATTGCGAAGGCTTCGCAGGTGCCCAACATGGTGACTCCAAGGATCATGTTGTTGCAAATCTTGGCGGCCTGTCCCGCACCGGCGGACCCGCAATGCACGGCCTTTTGCCCCATGATGTCGAAAAGCCCCTTGGTCTTTTCCAATGCTTCTGCATCGCCGCCAATCATGAAGGTCAATGTGCCCTCAGCCGCGCCCTTGATGCCGCCGGACACCGGGGCGTCCAACATGCCAAGACCGGCCGCATTGGCCTGTTCTGCCACCGCCCGCGCGCTGTCGACATCCACGGTCGAACAATCAATAAACACAGCGCCTTGCGGCAGGGCGGGGATCACCTCTGCGGCAACGGCCCGAAGGATCGCGCCATTGGGCAACATGGTGATGGCGACATCGGCCCCGGCGCAGGCCTCTGCCGCGCTGGCCGCCATCGTCAGGCCATCCGGGGTGGCGACAGGGTCGACGCCGACAACCTCATGGCCCCCCGCAACCAGGTTTGTGGCCATCGGGCCGCCCATATTTCCTAGTCCGATAAATGCGATTTTCATGGGGTGTCTCCTGTTGGGGTCCAGTCGAAGGGGCCGAGATCGGCGAGCATTTCCGCAATTTCATGCTCAGCAACATCGAGGTTCTCATGCCGCCATTTCGGGGTGAAATCCCGGTCGATGATTTGGGCGCGAATGCCTTCGATCAAGTCGCCTTGCTCTTGCGAACGATAGGCAAATCGAAACTCGCGCGCCAGTGCCTCGGACAGGGTTCCGCCGCGCGCGGCTCGAATGGCCCGCAACGCACAGGCTAGGGCCAGTGGCGCGCCTTTGGTGAAATTCTTTCTGGCGGCTTGGGAAAATTCCGCATCCTCTGCCGCCAGAGCTTGGTCGATACCGGACAGTGTTTCTGCGGAAAACAGTCGGTCAATATCGGATTGTCGCGCGGCCAATATGCCGCCGGTGGGCGGTTGTGAAGCGGCCGCAATCGCCGCAACATCGCCGTCTTGCAGAAGCGTTGATTTCAGGTCGTCCCAGGTGTCTTCGGGCACATAATGGTCGGCGAACCCGGCATAGATTGCATCCGCGGCCCCCATCCGTGCGCCGGTCAGGCCAAGATAAGCACCGGTTTCACCGGGCGCACGCCCAAGCAGATAGCTCCCCCCCACATCGGGGATCAGACCAATGCCGCATTCAGGCATCGCGATCTTGCTGCTATCGCCGACGATCCGGTGCGATGCATGCCCCCCAAGGCCAACGCCGCCGCCCATGGTGAACCCCTGCATGAAGGCGACCACAGGCTTTGCATAACGCGCGATCTTGAGGTTCAGCCGGTATTCCTGGCGCCAGAACGCGCGGCTGAGGTCAAAATTTCCGGCGCGCCCGTCTGCGTAAAGCTTCGCAATGTCGCCCCCGGCGCAGAAGGCTTTGGTGCCTTTGGCGTCCAGGATCACCAGATCGACGGCGTCATCGTCACGCCAGTCATCCAAGGCGATTTCGATTGTGATCGACATGCCAGCGGTCAATGCGTTCAACGCATCGGGACGGTCCAGGGTAATGTGACCGGCACGACCGGATTTTCGGATAACGACATCTTCCGACATTGGTTTATCCCGTGGCCTCGGATCTGATGTTGCGTGCAATCACAAGGCGCTGGATTTCGCTTGTGCCTTCGTAAATCTGGCAAATACGCGCGTCGCGATAGATGCGTTCCACGGGATGGTCGGTCAGGAAACCATAGCCACCCAGGATCTGGATCGCTTGAGAGCAGACTTGTTCAGCCATCTCCGATGTGAACAATTTCGCCATCGAGGCTTCGCGCAAACATGGTGCGCCCGCGTCCTTGAGCGCCGCGGCGTGCAAAACCATCTGGCGGCCGACCTCGATCCGGGTGTCCATGTCGGCCAGTTGAAACGAAATGCCCTGTTGGTCGAAAATCGGCTTGCCGAATGCCTGTCGATCCACCGCGTAGTCACGGGCATATTCAAAGGCGCTGCGGGCCATGCCAACGGCCTGTGCGGCAATGCCGATGCGGCCGCTTTCCAGATTGGCGAGGGCGATTTTGTATCCCTGACCCTCTTCGCCCAACAGATTTTCCGCCGGGATGCGCATGTTTTCGAACGCGATCTGGCAGGTGTCAGAGGAATGGATGCCCAGCTTTTTCTCAACGCGCACAACCTCATACCCGGGGGTGTCGGTTTCGACGATAAAGGCGCTGATCCCGCGTTTGCCGGCGGATTTGTCGGTGATCGCAAAGACGATCAACATCTGGCCGTTCTTGCCGGACGTGATGAATTGTTTCGCGCCATTGATCACATAATGATCGCCGTCACGCACCGCCGTGGTCCGCAGGTTGGACGCGTCAGACCCGGCCTGGGGTTCGGTCAGGGCAAAGCCGCCGATCCATTCGCCCGATGCCAGTTTCGGCAAGTATTTCTGTTTCTGCGCCTCGGTCCCGTAATCGCGGATCGGGCCGCAGCCGACCGAACTGTGCACCGACATGATTGTTGAACAGGCGCCGTCGCCCGCTGCGATTTCTTCGATCACGGCGGCATAGCTGACGAAATCCGCGCCAAAGCCGCCGTATTCTTCGGGAACTTGCATGCTCAAAAAGCCCAGCTCGCCCATCGCGGCCAGCTCTGCTTTGGGAAAACGGGCCTCGCGGTCACGCTCTTCTGCGCCGGGCCAAAGTTCAGCCTTGGCAAACTGGCGTGCCATGTCGCGAATTGCGGTTTGGGTTTCGTCCAAAATCATGTCTGGTCCTTTGCAAAATGGGGCCGCTTGCCCTAGGTATCACTTGTATATCGCCCCAGCATTGCCGCAAGGTGCGCAAAATATGACACCAAAAGACAGCCCCCTGCGACGACGCCCCGTCGCACCGACCTTCGTCAAGGAGGCGCTTGAATGTGCCATGGCGGGCGGGGTGGATTCCAAACGCATTTTACAGGCGGCAGAGGTGTCGCCCGATCAATTGGATCATCTGGACACCCAGGAATTTGGCCGTGTCTGGTTGCAGATGTCCTATGCGATGCAGGATGAATTTTTTGGCCTTGGCGCGCGGCCGATGCGCCCAGGCAGTACGTCATTGCTGGGGCATGCGATCCGGGGGGCGGCGACGCTTGATGTCGCCATGAAGCGAAGTTTGCGGTTCCTGCGGGTCGTGCTGGACGATCCATATGGCACCGTCACAATCGAAGGCCGCCATTGCATCGTCACCTTGCATGAGGATGTGCCGTCTTCGAATGCCTTCAAATATCGCGCCTTTTTCCTTATTTTGCATGGCTTTAACTGCTGGGCCGCGCGGGAACGGATTCCGATCAAGGCGGTTGAATTTCCCTGCAACGAACCGCTGGCGCAGAATGACTATGGCGATTTTTTCGGCGTGCCGGTCAGCTTCAATGCCCCCGTCGCGCGGCTGATGTTCGACAAGAAATATCTGTCGCGCAAAACCGACCGCGCGGAAAAAGACCTCAAGGCGTTTCTGCGAAACCTGCCCGAAGCCTTCCTGCGCGGGTACAGAGAGACCGATGGTTTGAAACACGAGATCATCCAGAAATGCCTGAGCGGTCCCGCACAGGACTGGCCGGGCGCAGATGAGGTGGCAGCCATGCTGGGGATGTCGCGATCCTCTTTGCACCGCATGTTGAAAGCGGCAGGGCATTCGTTGTCCCAATTGAAGGACGAACAGCGCCGTAACCGGGCGACGGCATTGTTGTCACGCACCGACAAATCAATTTCGCAGATATCCGAGGCCGTGGGCTACGCCGAAGAAGCCGCATTCTACCGCGCCTTCCACCGCTGGTATGGAACAACCCCCAATCGTATGCGGGATATCGCCTAGCAACTGTATTTCTCAGACCGTCTGAGAAATGCAGTTGCTAGATAGGAGGTGGTTTTAGGCCCTTCATTTCGGAACAAAAGTTGTTATTGGTCTTCCAATATGGACCTCAACAATGGAACGGAGGCTTTCAAGCCCTCCGACTGCATCTTCGATTGCTTTTCGAAGTTTTTGATCATGTCCGGGAAGAAATTTTCCACCTTTGGTTCTTTCACCGCATCCGCAAATGCATTCATTTTCAAGCACGGCACTCTCCGACAATAACTTGGCACCCTTTATGGGGCCTTGAAGGGCCGAGTTCAATGACGGGATTAGAAGAGCCCGATATCAAAATAACTAGCTAGGATTCTATGATGCAACGCTGCGACGTCAGACTTTGCAAAGCCCGCTTCCTGCGCGTTGCTGATCATGATGCATGGTACAGTATGAAAGCCCGTATATCTCACCCGTGAATGGCCGCTTCCTCAAAACAGAAGCCCCACCAGTATGTCTCTGGTGATGGCCGCCATTTGATCATGTGCCGTTGACCTGTGTGGCACAAAGGAAGCCGGGGGCTACACCCATGTTTCCGGGGTGGGGCGCGTCCGGTAGGCTGTTGTGAATATATATTCGATGTTATGGCAGAGCGGACGAAGGTCGCAGTTTCCGATTGGTGATCGCTCTTGCCGTCATGTGGGGCGCGTGCGACCGGACGCTGCGGAGGGGGTGGCAAAGGTCGGGGTTCCGGGCAAGGGAGGGCGGAAATCATGGCGCAGTCACTCAACCGTCGCATGTTTGTTGGCACGGCGCTTGCGGCTATGGTGGCGGATCGGGCGGGGGCGCAGCCCGTCTTTCGTCTTGGGCTGACGCCGGTTTTCCTCGACAATGATGCGGGTGTCATCGACGGTCTGCGCCATGCCCTGTCACGCGGAATGGGGCGGGACATCGAACTTGTGCAGCGGCGCACCTATCAGGAAGTCACCGGTCTTCTGCTGGAGCGCAGCCTCGATGCGGCCTGGTTGTGCGGGTATCCCTATCTGCAACACGCTGATTTGCTGGATCTTGTGGCTGTCCCGGTCTGGCGCGGCGGCCCTCGCTATCAGTCCTATCTGATTGTCGGGGCGGATGACCCTGCCGGTGATCTTGCGGACCTGCGCGGCGCCATACATGCCTTTTCCGACCCGGATTCGAATTCCGGCTATCTTGTCACCGCAACCAATTTGCGGCGCATGGGCGCGCAGGTCGAGAGCTTTTTCAGCCGTGCGATCTTTACCTATGGCCATCGCAATGTGGTGCGCGCGGTGGCAGATGGGTTGGTGCGCTCGGGCAGCGTCGATGGCTATGTCTGGGAGGCCCTCGCCGTGATCGAGCCGGACCTCACCGCGCGCACACGCGTGATCGCCCGGTCGGAATGGCTGGGCTTTCCCCCGGTTTGCGCGCGGCGTGACAGCCTGGCGTCAGAACCGGTGCGCGCCTTGCAAACCGCGTTGTTGAGCCTTGCCGAAACGGCGGAGGGCCGGCAGGCGCTGATGTCGCTGCAACTTGACGGGTTCCAGCGGGCGACCCCGGCCCTGTTTGATGGGATTGCCGATCGCATGCGTGATCTGGACCCCTGAGGCATGACTTGGTTTGCTCCCATTCCTCTGTCGATCAGGCTGCCCCTTCTTGCGGCGGTGATGATGGTGCTTGTTGGCACGGTGGCCTCGCAACAGGTTCTGCGGTCGCTGGCACAGGTGCAGGACGCCCGTATTCAGGAACTGGCCCGGATGCATGTCGAAGGTTTGTCGGTGGCATTGGGGCCGCTGGTGCTGCGGCATGACAACTGGGAGGTATATGACACGCTTGACCGGGCGGCCCAAGGCGGTGAGGGGCGCCGGATGGTTCTGACCGCCGTGGCGGACGTGCGTGGAAGGGTGCTGGCCGCAACCGACCCCCGGCGTGTCCCGATCGACAGCGATATCGCAGCGCTTGCCGGGGATGCGGTGGCGCTGGATGATCTGACGGTGGATGGGGCCGCACCTGTGCTCAGCCTGCTTGCGCCGCTCAGCTACCAGGGTCGTGCCGTCGGGCAGATCGCGACCGAGTTTGACGTGTCCGACCTTTTGATCGAGCGTAGGCAGGCGCTGTTGTATCTGATCATTGGCAATGCCATGGCCATTGGTCTTTTGGCGGTGGTCGGCTTTTTGGCGATGCGCAAGATGCTGCACCCTGTCACCTCGCTGGCCCGCCAGATGACCGAAACACGAGGCAAGCCGCGGTCGATCCCGGACTCTGATATCCCGCGCGGCGATGGTGAATTGGCCCAACTGGCGCGCACCTATAACGCGATGGTCGACGCCGTGGCAGCCAAGGCCGAAGCCGAGCGGCGGCTGGCGGAACGGGAACGGTTCGTGGCGCTTGGGCGGCTGTCTTCGTCGCTGGCGCATGAGATCAACAATCCGCTGGGCGGGCTGTTGAATGCGACGGACACGATCCGCAGCTATCCCGACCGCCCCGAGGTCGTGCGCCAATCCGCCGATCTGCTTGACCGGGGATTGCGCCATCTGCGTGACGTGACACGCGCAACGCTGGACCAGAACCGCGTCGATCCAGAGACCCGCGTGCTGGGCCCCGATGATTTCGAGGACATCAAGCTTCTGATCCAACCCGAAGTGTCGCGGCTCGCGCAGGATCTGGCGTGGTCGGTCGATCCCGCAGCGGTCAGCGCAAGCGGCGGTCCTGCCGGACCGGTGCGGCAGATCGTGCTCAACCTGCTGCTGAACGCCTGTGCCGCGGCGGGCAAAGAGGGGCGGGTCGGTCTGATCGTCCGATCAGGCGCGGGCGGTCTTACCCTTCAGATCGCCAACACCGGCCCGGCCATGCCGGGGGCCGCATTGGACCGATTGCTCGGCGACGGCCCGCTGTCGCTCGGTGGCGGTGTTGGGTTGCGGCTGGTCCGCGACCTTGCAAGGAAGATGGCTGGCACCGTCGCACATGCGCGCGAAAACGATGTGACGCGCATCACGGTCACTGTGCCAACGCCCGGGGAGGCCCGCGATGCTCAGGAATAGATACATCGTTCTGGTCGAGGATGACCCGATCATGGGCGCATCACTGTTGCAGCGGCTGGAACTGGAGGGTGCAGAGGTTCACTGGCTCAAACACATGGCGCGTGCGCTTGGGGCGATCCGAACCCCCAAGAAACCAATCGACGCGGTGATCTGTGATGTCGGCCTGCCGGACGGGTCCGGGGAAGAGCTGTTTTCGACGCTTCTGCGCACCGGGACACCGCCGCCATTTCTGTTCATCACCGGTCAGGGCGGCATCGGCCAGGCCGTGCGGCTGATCAAATCGGGCGCTGCGGATTATGTGACCAAGCCGTTTGAAATGCCTGTCTTCCTTGAACGTCTCAGCCTGCTTGTCGGACAGCAGAAGAAGTCGGTTCAAGACAATGACTTTCCGCCCTTGATGGGGGTTTCGGCCGCCGCGCGCCGAATTGAGGCGCTGATCGGCAACGCGGCAACGTCAAGTCACCCCGTGCTGATCCTTGGTGGACCGGGCACCGGAAAGGATCTTGTGGCGCGGCGCATCCACGATCTGTCGGACCGTTCTGCCGCGTCTTTCATCATGGTCAATCTGGCGCGTGATGCCGAGGCCGAGGCGGCCTTGTTCCGCCCCGGTGGTGGGTTTGATGTCTTGGGGGAGGGAACCCTGTTCATCAGCGCGGTCAGCAAGATGAGCGCAAGGGGCCAGGCGCAGCTGCTCGACCGGATTGATGCGGGTTTTGACGGGCGGCTTGTGGCGGCATGTGGCGATGAAACTGCGGCCATGATCGCGCAGGGCGCCTTCAGCTCGGAATTGTTTTACAGGCTGGCACGAACCGAGATTCCGGTTGCCCCGCTGCACAGCCGGCCCGAGGATGCGGTCTGGCTGTTGCAGCAATTGTTCGGCAAACTGGCACCGCGCCACGCCCCGGGCCTGACCGGGATCAGCGCGCTGTGCGAAGAGGCTGTGCGCAGCCACGACTGGCCCGGCGGTGGCCGTGACCTGCGGGCAAGATTGCTGCGCGGGCTGGCCATGGCGAACGGACCTTTGCTGCAACCCACAGATCTGTTCCCCGAACGGCTGGCCCAACCGGATGAGATGATGTCCCTCGCCGAGGCCCGGGATGCCGCCGAAAAGGCACAGATCATTGCCGCCCTCGATCGGACCGACGGCCAGATTGGCGCGGCGGCCAAACTGTTGCGCATTGCCCGAACCACGCTTTGGGAAAAAATGCAGAAACTCGGCCTGTCCGGTTCCTGATTGCGGCATTGCCCGTGTTCGGATTTCCGAACATGAAGTTTTCTCTATGAAAATCAATCTCTAGCTGCGTTGCAGCATGTGCTCTTGTGGCGTCGCGCGCCCCGGGGGCGGGGGGTAGGCTGGTGGCAATCATCCATCACTTGATGAGCCAGGGAGGGCACCAGCCAATGAAGTGTAACCGATTGGTCGACGCGGGACGTCGACAGTTTCTGAGGGGCGGCATGATGGCGACGGCGGGCGCTGTTGCGACAACGGTCATGACGCCGGAACAGGCCAAGGCGCGGGCGCTGGCACGTGTTGAAATGCCAACCAACCGTCTTGCCAATATCGTGGATCTGGTGGTGAACGAACCTTTGGACATCACCTATCCCGACGAGGAAAGCCTGGGTGTGCTGCTCAAATTGGGCGAAGCGGTCGAAGGCGGCGTTGGCCCGGATGGCGACATCGTGGCCTTTTCGGTGCTGTGTCCGCACAAGGGCTGGATGATGACCTATTCGCCCGAGGACAAGAGCCTCAACTGCCCCGGCCACCATTCCCGCTTTGACTGTGAAAACGGCGGCCAGCAGATTTGGGGCCATGCCACCAACAACCTGCCACAGTTCCTGCTGAGCGTGGATGACAAAGGTGACATTTACGCAAACGGGGTGGACGAGCTGATCTATGGCCGTTTGTCGAACGTGCTGTAAGGGAGAGGGACACATGGCTTACAAAAGACAGATCGACCGTCTGCCGATCATTCCCGCAGACGCCAAGGAACACAATGTGACCTGCCATTACTGCATCGTCGGTTGTGGCTACAAGGCCTACACCTGGCCGCTGCACAAGCAGGGCGGCACCAACCCGGACGAGAACAAGTTTGGCGTCGACCTGAGCGAACAGCAATATCAGGACACCGAGGCCTGGTATGCGCCGTCGATGTACAATGTCGTCAGGCAGGACGGCAAAGACGTGCATCTGGTGGTCAAACCGGATGTGGATTGCGTCGTGAACTCTGGCCTCGGCTCGATCCGTGGCGCGCGCATGGCCGAAAACCGCCCCTCAAAGGTGACCGGGACACAACAACAACGTCTGTCCGATCCGCTGGTGTGGCGAAACGGCGTCTGGCAGCCCACCTCGTGGGAGGATGCAATGGACCTCGTCACCCGGGTGACGGCGCGCGTGGTGACCGAAGGGTCCGAAGACGATCTTGTGGTTTCGATGTTCGACCATGGTGGGTCGGCCGGCGGATACGAAAATACATGGGGCACCGGCAAGCTCTACTTCGAAAGCATGAAGATCAAGAATTGCCGCATCCACAACCGCCCGGCCTATAATTCCGAGGTTCATTCGACACGCGACATGGGCATTGGCGAGCTGAACTATGCCTACGAAGATTACACACTGACAGACACGATCTTCATGGTTGGCGCAAACTCGATGGAGACCCAGACCAACCTCTATCTGAACCACATGGTGCCGGGTCTGCAAAACGGGGCCCGGATGGTCGTGGTCGATCCGCGGCGCACGCTGACGGTGCATTCCTCTGAACAATATGCCGGGCCAGACAACATTCTGCATCTGGCGATCAAGGAAGGCACGGATATGGCGTTGTTCAACGCCATTCTGACGCAGATCGTCGATCAGGGCTGGATGGATTCCGACTTTATCGCGAAATCGACCTTTCAGGGCGGCGAAGCCGTGGCCGAGGATAGCGCGCATCCTGCGGGTCTTGGTAGCCTCGATTATGCCATGCAAACCTGTCGAACCTCTCTTGACGAGGCGGCAGAGATCTGTGGCGTGCCAGCGGCCGATATCCAGAAGGCCGCCGAATGGATTGCGATGCCGCATGACGATGGCAGCCGCCGCAAATGCGTGACCTGTTATGAAAAGGGCATCATCTGGGGCAATGACAATTACCGCACCATAGGCGCGCTGGTGAATATCGCCATGGCAACAGGCAATGTTGGCCGCGAAGGTGGCGGTGTGTGCCGTCTGGGTGGCCACCAGGAGGGGTATTACCGTCCGTCTGATGCGCATGTCGGTCGTCCGGCCGAATATATTGACCAGTTCCTGATCCGGGGGCTGGGCGGTGTGCATCACATCTGGGCCTGCGACCATTACAAGACCACCCTGAATGCTGCGGAATTCAAGCGCGTTCACAAACGCCGGTCAGATATGGTCAAGGATGCGATCGACGCAGCCGCCGGGGGCACCCGCGACCAGTTGGTCGACGCAATCGTGGCTGCGATCAATGCTGGCGGCCTGTTCGTGGTGGATGTGGATATCATCCACAGCCAGATCGGCCAGAACGCGCATGTGATCCTGCCTGCCTGTGAATCGAACGAGATGAACCTCACCTCGATGAACGGCGAGCGGCGCTTGCGTCTGTCTGAAAAATACATGGACCCCTATGGGAATTCAAAGCCCGACTGCCTGATTGCGGCGGAAATGGCCCGGAGCATGGAGCATGTGCTGCGCGAGATGGGCCACGATGCCTATGCCGATCAGTTCAAAGGCTATGACTGGCAGACCGAAGAAGACGCTTTCATGGATGGTTTCAACGTCGGCAATCCAGAGGTGACCTATGACCGCCTGCGGGCCATGGGCAACGACGGGGTGCAAGAGCCGGTTGTCGGTTACGAGAATGGTGCGCTGGTCGGCACCAAGCGGCTCTATGCCGATGGCACGTTCGACCGGCATGGCCGCGACGACAAAAAGGCGTTGTTCTGTGCGGCGGGGTGGCGCGGCTGGCAGGCTGCGGGCAAGGCCCGTGAACAAGCCACCCACAGGTTCTGGATCAACAACGTCCGGGCCAATATCTTCTGGCAGAACCAGTTTCTCGATCAGAAGAACGAGTTCGTGCAGGATCGTTTCCCCTATCCATTTGTTGAAATGAACCCGGATGACATGGTGGACATGGATCTGAAGCCGGGCGATCTGATCGAGATCATCAACGACAACGGCGTGACCCAGGGCATGGCCTATCCAACACCGTCGTCCAAGCGCGACCAAGTTGCCATGGTCTTTGGCTCACCTGCGGGCAGCCAGGGCAATGTGGTCAATCCGGGGGTGAACGAACTGGTCCTGCCGGATTACAAACATTGCTGGGGTGATATCCGCAAGGTGTCAAACGCCACACGGGAAACCGCCGGCATCACCTTCAAGTCGAAGGAAGTCATGCTGTAAGGCATATGAAGTGATGGCCCGCCGCCGCGTTTTGCCGGGGGCGGGTTTTCTATTTGGCTGAAAACCCCGGCCCGGTGCGGCGATCAAAACGGGCGACCCAAAGTGCCGGTTGCTGCAGTGCGCACCAATGTTGCAAACCTATGTCGTGCTGTGATTTCCGAACACCCCGGTTCCCGCCAGGGCGTCGCGCTCTGCGGGTAATCAAAACCAGAAAACGGCAACCGCCAAAAGGAACATGACCGTCATGATCGGGGCCCAAAGCCTACGTTCTTGTTTCGAGGGTGTGATCCAATTCAGCACCATGCTCAACGCGTTCACGGCCAGAGCAATCCAAAGTGTCCAGGACGGCCAGTCCGGCCAACGACCGTCCGCAGATAGCACGGCGAGCGCCATGCCAAGCAGGATGAAAATGGACGCTGCCGCCACCAACCGCCCGGATATTGGCAGGGGTCCATCGTTTTGGCCGCCCTGTGTGATCCTGCCCCACGGAGCACCGAAGATCAAAGCGATCTGGAAACAAATCACCCCCAGGATCATCGCGCAATATGCAAATGACAAGCTCATGTGGCGCTCCGCAATTGGTGCAATTCTACGCATCGCAATATGGACCTGAGAGACGTTTAGCAAGCTTTCGCAATGCGTGCGCTGCGCGTTCATGTCGCCTCGGGGCAGGGGCTTCGTCATGGGCTTCAGGTCGAATCATTGATTGGCTGATCCCGATCAAGACCAAGACCTCTGGCACAGATCACGAGGGCCACTTTTGGCGAGGGCGAACGGGATGAACTGCCCGATCTCCAACCCATGGCTGTTGTTTCGGGCAAGGGTGGATAGCTGTTTTGTCATTAAATTACCTGTGGTTAGGGGCGGTGATATTGGCCGTCCAGTGCTGTTGCATCAAGCGGGCGCAGACCGCTGCACGGGCCGACAGACCAGAACCGGTTGACTGGCGGTAATCGCGAAGTTATACGTATTAGCAGTTATACGCATAACCGGAGCTATTGAATGTCGGGACGACGCCTCACACAGAAGGAAATCGCCAAGCGCGCCGGCGTCAGCCAGGCCTCGGTTTCGATCGTGCTGAACGGGGCGGAGCGGGACAGGAAACGCATTCCGGACGAGACCCGCAAACGTATCCAGAAGGTCATTGACGAGACCGGATATGTGGCCGACCCGATCGCCCGCCGCATGGCAAAGGGGCGCAACAACATCCTCGGCGTCTTCACCTATGAACCGGCCTTTCCCCGGGCGCAGGCAGACTTTTTTGCGCCGTTTCTCTTCGGGATAGAGGCGGCGGCGCAGGAACAGGGCTATGACCTGTTGTTGATGACCTCGGCGGAACGTGACGCGAGCGGCGCAAAGCGGATCTTTGGTGAACCGAACCGGATGCGGATTGCCGATGGCTGCCTTCTGCTGGGTCGCAAGTTCGACAGCCGCGATCTCGAACAATTGGTGAAGGGCGATTTTGACTATATGGCCATCGGTCGCCGCGACGATGCCGGCGGTCCGGTCGATTATGTCGGTGCCGATTACGCCGATGCGACCCGTGCGCTGACAGAGCGTGCGCGCGGGCTGGGCCATACGCATTTTGCCTATGTCGGCCAGGACGGCGGCGCGGAATCGATCGCCGACCGTTGGACCGGGTTCAATGCCGGTCTGGCAGAGGGCGGCGCGTTGAACCTGCATATCTCAGAGGTTGGCCTGTCGGCAAAGCAGCTTCTTGCAGAGGTGCGGGCCTCGGGGGCCAGCGTCGTCTTTTTCATCGAATTGGCCGACGCCATCCCATTCAAGCGCGCCGCGACCGCAGCCGGGCTGAGCGTGCCCGGCGACCTCTCAATCGTTGTTCTGGGCAGCCACGTGCGGCCCGACGATACCGGCACCCGCTTTGCCACCTATGCCATCCCGCGCGAGGAAATGGCGCAGCGCGCCGCGACGGCGCTGATCGCCCGGCTCGAAGGGCGCGATTACGACAGGCAGTCGCTTTTGCGCTGCGACCTGATTGAGGGTGAGACCCTCGGACCCATCAAAGAAAAGAGTGTGACGTGAAAGAATTGAAGACCGATATCGCGATCATCGGCGCTGGCGTCGGTGGTGTTGCCGCCGCGCTGGGCGCCCTGAGATCTGGCCGCAGCGTCGTGATGACCGAACCCTACGAATGGATTGGTGGCCAGCTGACCAGCCAGGCCGTGCCCTCTGACGAGCATTCCTGGATCGAGCAGTTTGGCGGTTCCCGGACCTACCGCGAGCTGCGCACCGCGATCCGGCAGTTCTATCGCGATTATTATCCCTTGACCGAAGGCGCCCGCAATTGGGGTGATCTGAACCCCGGCGCCGGCTGGGTCAGCCGGATGTGTGTCGAACCGCGCGTGCCCGTCGCGATCATGGAAGCCTGGTTGATGCCCTACATCGGCTCCGGCCGGCTGACGTTGTTGAAACCCTATGAACCCGTCGCCGCCGAGATGGAGGGCGACCGGGTGCGCGCCGTGACCGTGCAACATGTGCACTCTGGCGATCAGGTCCAGATCGAAGCCGCCTATGTGATCGACGCCACCGAGCTGGGCGATCTGTTGCCGTTGACCGGCACCGATTATGTCACCGGCTTCGAAAGCCAGGCCGAAACCGGCGAGCCGAGCGCACCATCCGAGGCGCAGCCCGACAATCAACAGGCGGTGTCGATCTGTTTCGCGGTCGATCATGTCGACGGCAACCACGTGATCGACAAGCCGGCGAACTATGATTACTGGCGCAAGGTACAGCCGGATTTCTGGGGCGGGCCGCTGATTGGTTTCAAATCGCCCAATCCCCGCACGCTGGAAACTGCGACCCGCAGCTTCACACCCAATCCCGGCGACAATCCGCTGTTGGTTGATGCCGATCAGCGCCGCAATCCCGGCGACGGCAACCTCTGGACCTTCCGCCGCATCGCCGCGCGCGACAATTTCGTCAAGGGTGCCTATGCCTCGGACGTCTGCCTCGTGAACTGGCCGATGATCGACTATTTCGAAGAGCCGATCATTGATTGCACCAAAGCAGAATACGACACCCGCATCGCCCGCGCGGCAGAGCTGTCTTATTCCGTCTTCTACTGGCTCCAGACCGAGGCCCCGCGCGAAGATGGCGGCCAGGGTTTCCCCGGCCTGCGTCTGCGCGGTGACGTCACCGGCACCGATCACGGGCTGGCCATGGCCCCCTATATCCGCGAGGCGCGGCGCATCCGGGCGGTCACCACCATTGTGGAACAGGATCTGTCTTACGAGGTGCGCGGCGAGGCGGGTGCCGTGAACTATCGCGACAGCGTTGGCACCGGCATGTACCGGATCGACCTGCACCCTTCGACCGGGGGCGACAATTACGTCGACGTGCCGTCCTGTCCGTTTGAAATTCCGCTGGGCGCGATGCTGCCGAAGGAACGTTCGAACCTGCTTCCCGCGGGCAAGAACATCGGCACCACCCATATCACCAACGGCTGCTATCGCCTGCATCCGGTGGAATGGAACATCGGCGAGGTTGCGGGCCTTCTGGCGGCGCATTGCCTCAACGAAGGCACCGACCCGCATGCCGTACAGGGTGACGACCCGAAACTGGCGGCTTTCCAGGAGCTTCTGCGCCAGCAAGGCGTCGAAACCCGCTGGCCCGATGTGCGCGGCTACTAAACAAAAAGACCAATATTCCAGGGAGGAAACCACATGAACCGACTGACACCCCTTGCCGTTTTGGCAATGACCACCGCGCTGGCGGGCGCGGCCAGCGCGCAGGACCTGCGCATGACAATCTGGAGCGCGAACGAGGCGCATCTCGCGGTTTTCAACGAGATCGCCGACAGTTTTACCGCCGATCGCCCGGACGTGAGCGTGACCTTTGAGTCGCTGCCCTTTGCCAGCTACACCACCACGCTCACCACCCAGATCGCTGGCGGCAACCCGCCCGATCTGGCCTGGATTCTCGAACGTACGGCGGCGGATTTCGTTAACTCCGGCATCCTTGCGCCGTTGAACGAAACCTTCACCAATACCGAAGGTTTCGACTATGGCGACATGATCGAAAAGCCGACAGAGCTTTGGCGGCGCGATGGAGAGCTTTATGCGGTGCCGTTCTCGACCTCGCCGCTGGCGATCTTTGCCAATACCGATCTGATCGAAGCCGCCGGCGCCCGCACCCCGGCGGACCTGATCGCGGCCGGTGAATGGACCTGGGACAACGCCATGGCCACGGCGGCCAAGGTGGCCGAGGGCGACAAGGACGGCATCATCGTGCGCGACTTCAACTACCAGACCTGGCAGAACCTTGCCGCGATCTGGCGCGGTTGGGATGCGTCGCCCTGGAGCGCCGATGGCGATACCTGCGGCTTTGCCGACCCGGAAATGGTTGCGGCCATGACCTTTATCCACGGGGCAATCTTCGAAGACGGTGCCATTCCCGGTCCGGGCGAAAGCGTTGATTTCTTTGCCGGTGACGCCGCCATGAGCATCACCCAGATCTCGCGCGCCTCGCTCTTGCCCAAGGGTGACGATGCTTTCGCCTGGGATCTGGTGCCGCTGCCCGCTGGCCCCGCCGGTGAATATTCGGTGATCGGTCAGGCCGCCATCGGCGTGTTTGAGGACAGCGAGAACGCCGATCTCGCGGTCGACTTTCTTGCGCATATGACCAACCCGGAAAACTCGGCCAAACTGGCACAATTCTTTCCGCCGATCCGCCAGAGCCTGCTTAATGCTGACACGCTGGGGGCCACAAACCCGCTGCTGACGCCCGCGATGATCGAAAACGTCGTGGTCCAGGGTATCGCCCGTGGCGGTGTGCTACCGGTGCATGAAGGCTATTCGGAAATCCAGCAATTGGTGCGCGCCGAGCTTGATGCGCTCTGGCAGCCGGATGCAGATGTCGAAGCGGTGCTGGGGGCGGTTTGCCGCTCTATCCAGCCGCTGCTGTAAGGGAGCAAAGGCAAGCTGATGACTGTCGTGGCCACCCATTCCGATCCACCCCGTCGCAAGCGCGTCTTCTGGACGATGGACCGCCGCGACAGTCTTGTCGGTTATCTTTTCATCGCGCCGCAGGTGCTGGGCATCTGTATCTTCGTGCTCCTGCCGCTGGCGCTGGTGTTCTGGTATTCGTTGCATGAATGGAACGTGCTGGCGCGCACCTTCCGCTTTACCGGCACCGAGAATTACCAGCGTCTGCTCTCTGATCCCGGCCTGCTCAAGGTGCTGGGGGCGACAGGCATCTTCTCGGTCTTCCTCGTCGTGTTCAACATGTCGCTGGCGCTTCTGCTGGCGGTGCTGCTGAACCAGAAACTGCGCGGCATCACCATCTTCCGCACGCTGTTCTTTTCGCCTGTCGTGGTGTCGCTGGTCGCCTGGACCATCGTCTGGAGCTTTCTGTTGCAAAACAACGGCGGGCTGAATGGCATTCTTCAGGTCGTGGGGATCGAGGGGCCGAACTGGCTGCGTAATCCGACCACGGCAATGATCTCGGTCGTGGTGGTGCAGGTGTTCAAAAACGTCGGGCTGAACATGATCCTGTTTCTTGCCGCCCTTCAGGGCGTGCCAAAAGAGCTTTACGAGGCCGCCCGCGTTGACGGTATCCCCGCCGTTGCCCAGTTCCGCCGCATCACCCTGCCGATGATCAGCCCGACGGTGCTTCTGACCTCGATCATCACCATCGTTGGCTCGCTTCAGGTCTTTGCCCAGATCGCCGTGCTGACCAAGGGCGGGCCCGGCATGTCGACCACGGTGCTGGTCTACTATCTCTATCAACAGGCCTTCGAATTCCACAAATTCGGCTATGGCGCGACCCTGTCGATCTTGCTGTTCCTGATCGTCGCGGTGCTGACCTTCGTGCAATGGCAAATGCGCAAGAGGATTGTCTTCTATGAAAAGTGATCTCTCGCCCCGGATGAAGGTGGCGGTTTACGGGCTGATGCTGGTGCTGCTGATCCCCTTTGTCTTTCCGACCTGGTGGATGGTGACCTCTTCGGTCAAGCCGATTTCGGACATCTTTGCCTTCCCGCCTGAAATCATCCCCAGCCGCTTTGATTTCTCGACCTATCGTCAGGCATTCGAGTTGCAGCCCTTTGCCCAGCAATACTGGAACTCGGCCTATATCGCGGCCATCGTCACCTGCGGCACGCTGCTGTTTTCGGCGATGGCGGGCTATGCCTTTGCCCGGATTGATTTCCCCTTTGCCAATGCGCTTTTCATGGTGCTGCTGGTGGGGCTTTTGATCCCGTCCGAAGTGACCATCGTGCCGCTGTTCCAGATCTTCCTTGGCTGGGACATGATTAACACCCATTGGCCGCTGATCCTTGTGCCGGTCTTTGGCGCGCCGTCGGTCTTTGCCACCTTCGTGATGCGGCAATTCTTTATCGCCCTGCCGAAAGAGCTGGAAGAAGCGGCGCGCGTTGACGGGCTGGGACGGTTCAAGATCTTCTGGACCATCGCCCTGCCGCTGGCGAAACCCGCCCTTGGTGCGGTAGCAATCTTTACCTTCCTGCATTCCTGGAACCTCTATCTCGAACCCATTGTGTTCCTCTCCTCCCCCGAGAAATTCACCCTGCCGCAGGCACTGACCCAGTTCACCGACGCCTATGGTGGCGCGATGTGGAACATCCAGCTTGCCGCCGCGACGATGACCGCGATCCCTGTGCTCATCGTTTTTGTCATAGCCCAGCGCCAGTTCGTCGAAGGGCTGGCCCATACCGGATTGAAAGGCTGATCATGGCCCCCGTGACCTTTTCCAATGTGCAGAAATCCTATGGTGTTCATCCCGTGATCCACGGTGTCGACATCGACATTGCCGATGGTGAATTCGTCGTGCTGGTCGGCCCTTCGGGCTGTGGCAAATCCACGCTCCTGCGGATGCTGGCGGGGCTGGAAACGATCAGCGACGGCGACATCGTCATCGACGACACCGTGGTCAACGATCTGGAGCCAAAGCAACGCGACATCGCAATGGTGTTCCAGAATTATGCGCTTTATCCGCATATGACGGTTGCCGACAACATGGGCTTTTCGCTGCATCATCGCGGGGCATCCAAGACCGAGATCAAGGAGCGGGTCGATTGGGCCGCCGGCATTCTCGGGCTTGATACCTATCTCGAACGTCGCCCCGGTCAGCTCTCTGGCGGGCAGCGTCAGCGGGTGGCCATGGGCCGCGCCATCGTGCGCGACCCCAAGGTGTTCCTGTTTGACGAACCGCTGTCGAACCTCGACGCCAAGCTGCGCGTTGTCATGCGCGGCGAGATCAAGGCACTGCATCAGAAGCTGAAAACCACGACGATCTATGTCACCCACGACCAGGTCGAGGCGATGACCATGGCCGACAAGATCGTGGTGCTGAATGGCGGCCGGATCGAACAGATCGGCAGCCCGCTTGATCTTTACGACAATCCGGTCAACCAATTCGTCGCCGCCTTCATCGGCTCGCCCTCGATGAATTTCATCGAAGGTCACGTAGAGGGCGCGAATTTCGTGACCGGTGATGCCCGGTTGCCCGCGCCCACGGCGCTGCCCAATGGCAAACCGGTGGTCTACGGCGTGCGGCCCGAACATTTCCGGCTGGACCCCGAGGGCGGCATCAAAGCCGAGGTTGTGGTGGTAGAGCCGATGGGCTCTGAAACCCAGGTGACGATGCAGATCGCCGGTCAAAACGTCTTTGGCATCTTTCGCGAACGGGTCTCGGCCCAACCGGGCGAGGTGCTGACCCTTGGCGTGGATCAGGCCCATACCCATCTCTTCGATGCGGGTTCCGGCCTGCGGCTGTCGGCGGCCTGAGCCCGCGTCATGCGCAAACCGCCGCTGCTTTTCGCGATGAATCCTGGCCTGACCGAACGGGTGTTGCGCGCCGATGCGTTGGCCCGGTTGGGCGCGGCTTGTGAGGTTCTGGATACCACCCGCCATACCGGCTGGGACAGCGCCGCCGCGTTGCTGCCACGGGTTGAGGTGCTGGTGACCGGCTGGGGCTGTGCGCCGCTTGACGCCGGGGTGCTGGACCGCGCGCCAAACCTGCGCCTGATCGCGCATACCGCCGGGTCGGTCAAACGGTTGCTTGTGGATTCCGGGGTCTTTGAGCGTGGCATTGCCGTGACCACCGCCGCCGATGCCAATGCGGTGCCGGTGGCGGAATACACCCTTGCCGCGATCCTTATGGCCAACAAACAGGTGTTTCGCCTGCGCGAGCTTTATCGGATGGGGCGGTCGCGCGAGTTGACCGATCCGCTTGCCGCCGGGCCGATCGGCAACCTTGGCAAACGGGTTGGTATTGTTGGCGCCTCGCGGATCGGGCGGCTGGTCGTCGACAGGCTCCGGGGTTTTGACCTCGACGTGCTGATCCACGATCCCTTTCTGCCCACCGACGATCCGATCCGCGCCACCGCCCGGCAGGTTGATCTGGCCGAGGTCATGACCGCCGACGTGGTGTCACTGCATGCGCCGTTGCTGCCCGCCACCCGCGGCATGATTGGCGCACGGGAAATGGCACTGATGTGCGATGGTGCCACACTGATCAATACCGCGCGCGGGGCTATTGTCGACCAAGCGGCGCTGATCGCCGAGCTGACCTCAGGCCGGTTGAACGCCGTGCTGGACGTGACCTTTCCCGAGGTGCCGGAACCCGCCTCGCCGCTTTATGACCTGCCGAACGTCTTTCTCACCCCGCATGCGGCCGGCGCGCTGGGGACCGAACAGGCGCGGCTTGGGGATCTGGTGGCGGCGGAGGTGGCCCGCTTCTGCGCCGGTCAACCGCTGCGCCATGCGCTGACCGCCGAAACCTACGCCCGCACCGCCTGATCCGAAGGAGCCTGTGATGCCCAAGCCCCGCGCGCTGATCGTTCATGGCGGTCTGGAACTGCACCAGCCGCGACAAGGTGCCGAGAAGGTCGCCGATATGCTGAGCATGAGCGGCATGGATGTGACGGTGAGTGACGACGCCAATGCCCTTGTTACTCGGGACGTCGCGCAGATGGCGCTGGTGGTGCCGGTGATCACCGGTGGCACCATGCCGCGCGATAAAATCACCCCGTTGCTGGATGCCCTGCGCAATGGCACCGGCATGGCGGGCTATCACCACTGCATGTCGACGACATTCCGCGACGTGCCGCAGTTTCGCTATGCCGCCGGATGCACCTGGGTCGCCCATCCCGGCAATATCATGCGCTACCGCGTGCGTGTCACCCGCCCCAATGATCCGATCACGGCCGGAATCGCGGATTTCGACCACGTGTCAGAGCAATATTATATGCATTACGATCCGGCGGTGGAAGTGCTGGCCGAGACGACCTTTTCCGGCGCGCATCATCCCTGGCGCACCAACGTGGTGATGCCGGTGACCTTCAAAACGCATTACGGCGCTGGGCGCATCTTCTTTACCGCGCTGGGCCACACGGCGGACGAGCTTGACCTCGCCAATGTGCGCCAGATGTTGCATCGCGGGCTGCTCTGGTCGGCCGGTATGTCCGTTGAAAAATCGGGCTTTGCCTAGGCACCGGGTCATTTCGCCGCCTATGCGGGCGGCGCCAGGAAGATATATTTTCCTGACGCCGCTCCTCGTGTTGTGTCGCAAAAGGGCTTGCTATCAGACGTCTACGACGACCTTCCCAATCGCTTTGCCGCTGCCAAGGCGGGCATAGGCCGCGCCAACCTGTTCGAACCCAAAACGTTCTTCATCCAGCAACGGTTTGACCGCGCCTGCGTCCACCAGTTCGGCCAGTTTGGCCAGAATATCGCCGTGCACCTGACGGTTCACGTTGGCCAGCATCGGCAGCAGCATGAATACGATATGCAGTGACAGACCTTTGAAATGTGCGGGGGACAGGTCGATTTCCAACAAGGCCACGGTGGTCACCACCTGGGCATTCAGCGCCGCCGCTTCGAAGGAATTGGTCATATTGGGGCCGCCGACCGCATCAAAGATCATGTCAAATCCTGCGCCACCGGTCTGGGCCGCGACATAATCGGCGATCTTTTCCTTCATGAAATCAATCGGCGTTGCGCCGTATCCCTTGATGACATCCATTTGCGCATCGCCGGTGCCCGTTGCCGAGACTTCGGCCCCCAGGTGCTTGGCAATCTGAATGGCAAGATGCCCGACGCCGCCAGCGCCGCCCTGTACCAGAACCTTTTGCCCCGCTGTGACGCCCGCACGGTGCAGGCCTTCATAGGCCGTGATGCCGACCAACGGCATGGCGGCGGCTTCGCGCATGGACAGGGATTTGGGTTTATGGGCAATCAACTGGGCGTCGGCGACCATGTATTCGGCCAACGCGCCTTGCAGATCGGCCAGACCACCCGCGCAGCCATAGACCTCGTCGCCGACGGCAAAACCTGTGACGCCTTCGCCGACCTCTTCGATGACCCCGGCGAAATCCATACCCAACACGGCGGGCAGGGCCGGCGACAAAGGCAGGTCGCTGCCCATGTTTTTGATCATTGTATCAACCGTGTTGATGCTGGTGGCATGCACACGCAGGACAACGTGGCCAGCGGTGACCGCAGGGCGATCCAGCTCGGCCAGTTCAAAGGCTGCATCGGGACCGTAGGAGGTGAGTGTCATGGTTTTCATCGGGGTGCTCCAGTTGATGAATTTGCTCCCTGCTGTCTAACTGACCGCGAAAATATGTTTAATTGAGCAATGCAAATCATCAGTTTTTAGATTTTGCATATAAATCGTGGGATTCCGCCCCTCATTGGGCGATTCCGGGGATTGGTGCAATTGCGTCTCCCGGAAGGGGCAGATGTCTTGATCCGTCTCAAACTGTCTCAGCCTGAGACAGTTAAGCCGCCTGCGCCCCAGCCCGCAAATGTTCTGATTGTTGAAGGGCGGCCGGTCTCGCAGGTTTCTCCATGAACTTATGTGGCACGCCGCCACTGACTACGGGAGGAGGAGTTCATGTCACCTACACGCGACGAACAGCATTGGATGTATCGCAATATGGTCACGAGCCGCAGGTTCGAAGAGGCCATTGCCAAGATCTATTTCGAAGGCAAAACCCCGGTGTTCAACATGGCCAACGGGCCGATCCCGGGCGAAATGCATCTGTCCGACGGGCAAGAGCCTGTGGCGGTGGGGGTTTGTGCGCATCTGACGCCCGAGGATGTGGTCACGGCCACCCACCGCCCGCACCATCAGGCGATCGCCAAAGGCGTCGACCTGGACAAGATGGCAGCCGAGATCTTCGGCAAGACCACCGGCCTGTCGGGGGGGCGCGGCGGACATATGCATATCTTTGACCCGGATGTGAACTTTGCCTGTTCGGGCATCATTGCCCAGGGCATGGGCCCGGCGGTTGGTGCGGCGCTGTCGCGCAAGATGCGCGGTCTGCCCGGTGTGGCGGTGGCCTTTGTCGGCGAAGGCGCGGTCAATCAGGGCGGCTGGCACGAGGCCATGAACCTTGCGGCGGTGTGGAACCTGCCCTTCATCTGCGTGATCGAGGACAACGCATGGGGCATTTCGGTGGCCAAGGAAACCTCCAGCGCTGTGACCAACAATGCCGACCGCGCGGCGGCCTATGGCATTCCGGGCAAACGGGTAGAGGGCAACGATCCCTACGCCATCTATGAGGCCGCAGGCGAGGCCATCGCACGGGCGCGGGCGGGTGAAGGGCCATCGCTGCTGGAATTCGAAACCTATCGTTTGGCGGGCCACTTCATGGGGGACGCCGAAGGTTATCGCCCAAAAGGCGAAAAAGATGCGCTGTTTGAAAAGGATCCGATCCCCAAGATGCGCGCCCGGTTGTTGGCCGATGCCGTCGCCACCGAAGCCGAGCTTGACGAGATCGAGACAGAGGCAGGCCAACGCGTCGACGCAGCGATCACATTTGCCCGCGAAAGCGCGGACCCGGCCCCCGAAGATGCGCTGACCCGCATTTTCGCAGCCTGAGCCCCCAGGGAGGAGAGTAAGATGACCAAATCGAATGAAAGAAAACTGACAATCGCCCGCTCAATGGCCGAGGCCGTCGCGCAGGAAATGCGGATTGATCAAAACGTCTTTGTCATGGGCGAAGACATCGGCCCCTTGGGCGGTGTCTATGGTAACACGCGTGGCTTGATCGAAGAATTCGGCGCCGAGCGCATTCGCGATACGCCGATTTCCGAAACCGCCTTTATCGGTGCCGCCGTGGGCGCGGCACAGGATGGCATGCGCCCGGTGGTCGAGCTGATGTTCGTCGATTTCTTTGGCGTCTGTTTCGACGCGATCTACAACCTGATGGCGAAAAACACCTATTTCTCGGGCGGCAATTTCAAGGTGCCGATGGTGCTGATGACATCCACCGGCGGCGGCTATTCCGACGCGGGCCAGCATTCGCAATGTGTCTATGGCACCTTTGCCCACCTTCCGGGAATGAAGGTCGTCGCGCCGTCCAATGCCTATGACGCCAAGGGATTGATGACCGCTGCGATGCGCGATGACAGCCCGGTTGTCTATATGTACCACAAGGGGTTGCAGGGCATGGGCTGGCTGGGGACCGAGGCCGGGGCCACGGTGCATGTGCCGGAGGAAAGCTATACGGTCGAGATCGGCAAGGCCAAGATCGTGCGCGCAGGCCGCGACGTGACCATCGTCAGCCTGGGTATGGGGGTGCACAACGCGCTCAAGGCGGCAAAAAACCTGGAATCCCAAGGCGTCAGCGCCGAGGTCGTGGATCTTGTCAGCCTTGTGCCGCTGGATCGTGACACCATCCGCGCCAGCGTCGCCAAAACCGGGCGGCTGATCGTCGTGGACGAAGATTACATGAGCTACGGCGTCTCGGGCGAGATCATTGCATCCGTCACCGAACATAACATTTCGGTGCTGAAAGCCGCGCCGAAACGGGTGGCCTTCCCGGATGTGCCGATCCCCTTCGCCCGCGTGATGGAGCAATATTGCCTGCCCAACCCGGATAAAATCGTCGCCGCCTGGGACGATATGAAAGCCGCCTGACACCACCACTCACACCGCAGATGTCACTTAACGGGGTCGCCGCCGGCGTCCCCGATCAGAGAAGGATTGCCAAAATGGCCACAGATATCGTGATCCCGTCGGATCTTTGGGACGAAGACGAAGAATGCGTCATCACCTCCTGGTTGGTGGATGACGGCGGCAGCGTCGAACAGGGCGCGCTGATTGCCGAAATCATGACCGCCAAGGTGCAATATGAAATCACCGCCCCGGCAACCGGCACCGTGTCCATCAAGGAAGAGGCCGATGCCGTTGTCGCCAAGGGCGCGGTGATCGGATCAATCGCATGAGCACGCCAGAGGGTAATGCGGTGGGGGCCAACACGGTGGGGGCCGATCCGGCAAAGGTCGTCCCGCTCAAGGGGATGCGCGGCATGATCGCCGATGCGATGGTCAAAAGTCTGGCCACCGCCGCGCAGCTGACCCATCACGCCAGCGCCGATGCCACGGCGCTGATGGCGGAAAAGGCGCGGTTGGCAGCGGCGGGCACCAAAGCCTCGGTCGAGGATCTGTTGATGCTGGCGGTGGTGCGGGCGTTGAAGGCGCACCCCGATGCCAATGGCCGGGTCGAAGGGCGCGACGTCAAAACGACGGACAAGGTCGATCTGTCGGTTGCCATCGCGCTGCCCGGCAACCTGCTGGTCGCGCCCGCGATCTTTGGAGCAAGCGACATGGACGTGACCGAGTTGCGTGCCGCGCGGCAGGATCTGGCCGCGCGGGCCAAGGTCAACAAGTTGAGCGTAACGGAAATGACCGGCGGCACCTTCACCGTGTCCAATCTTGGCCTGACGCGGGTGGAGCACTTCACCCCGATCATCAACGCGCCGCAAATCTGTATCCTTGGCATTGGTCGGATGACCGATCGCGCGGTGCGCGGCGCCGATGGCGGGATCGAATTGCGCCCGCATGTGGGCCTGTCGCTGACCTTTGATCACCGTGCGTTGGATGGCGCGCCGGCGGGCGATCTGCTCACCACCATCTGTGCCGAGATCGAGAGCCTCGGGCCATGATCTGCGCCAGTTTTGATACGGCGGATGACGGCAATGCGCGGGAAGAGGCATTGTTCGCCGCCGGTGCCCCGGCTGTTTTGCTGTGGCAGGCGGCGGCGCATTCCATCGTGGTGCCCCGATCCCGTGCGCGCCGTGCCGGGTTTGACGCATTGCGCGCCCGCGCCGCTGCGGCCGGTTGGCCGATCCAACTGCGCACCAGCGGCGGCGGCGCGGTGCCCCAGGGGCCCGGCACGCTGAATATCGCGATGATTACGCCAATGCCGCGTGGGGCCCAGATCCACGCAGGTTTTGACATGATCTGCGGCACCATTGCCGAGGCCCTGAGCCGGTTCGAAATCCGTACCCAGACCGGTGCCGTGAAGGCCGCGTTCTGTGACGGCGATTGGAACGTGACGGCGGGTGGCCGGAAGCTGGCCGGCACCGCCCAACGCTGGCGGCCCAACGGTGCCGCCGGGTCCATCGCGCTTATCCATGCGGCGATCGTGGTGGATGACCCGCCCGAAACCGTCTGGCCGGTGTTGGGCGATGTCGAACGCCACGCCGGCGGCATCATCGCCCCCCGGCGCGATGTGCATATCGCTTTGCGTGACCTTTTGCCCAACACCATGCGCCCCACGTCGGTGCATGGCGCCTTGATCCGCGCGGCTGAGGACCGTCTGCACACCATCGGCGACCTGCGGTTTGAGGAGGCCGCAGCCGCCTGACGACAAGAACACCCAAAGGGAGGACAAGATGACCATTCGATTTCACCGCCTGAAACCTTCAGGGCCGGACCACGCAGGCATCAGCCGCCGCATGTTCCTGATGACCACCGCCATGGCCGGCGTGACAACCAGCGCCATGATCGCCAGCACCGGGCGCGCCTTTGCTGCCACGCTGGACCAGGGCGAAAGCGCCACATTGCTGCGCATGGTTCAGGATATCTATCCGCACCCCGATCTGTTGGCGGTCAGCCATTACCAATCCATCGCCGATGCGGTGATTGCCAATGCCGAAAATGATGCCGCCGCCGCCAAAGACCTGCGCGAGGGGCTGGCCCGCATTGACGCGCAATCCCGACACCTGTTTGGCAGCGACTACATCGCCATCCCAGACCCGGATGCCCGCGAGGGCGTGCTGCGCAAATTCCAGCATGACGGGTTTTTCCAGGGCGTCCGCTGGACCGCCTATTTCGCCATCTACAACAATGTCGATGTCTGGCCGCTGTTTGGCTATCAGGGCAATTCGGTCGAATACGGCGGCTATATCGACCGCGGCTTTTCCGACATCACCTTTGTTCCCGATGGCCCCAGCCTTGCGGAACGTATGGCCGAAGTTCAGGGGTGAGGGAGCGCAACAATGACAACTTTTGACAAAACCGACGATTCTGTGGTCGTCATCATCGGCTCTGGCGCGGGCGGCGGCACGCTTGCCAATGAGCTGGCGCAAAAGGGCATCAAATCGGTGGTGCTGGAGGCGGGCAAACGGCTTGATACCTCGGACATGGAAAACGACGAATGGACCATGTTTCAGAAGATCTCCTGGCTCGACAAACGCTATTCGGCGGGCGGCTGGCACGGCGCGGTCAATCACCCGACCCTGCCTGCCTGGATCGTCAAAGGCTATGGCGGGTCCACCGTGCATTGGGCCGGGGTTGCGCTTCGGTTCAAGGAATTCGAATTTAAAACCAAATCCACCTATGGCGCGGTTGAGGGGGCCAATGTCGAAGACTGGCCCGTCAGCCTGGCGGAAATGACGCCATGGTACGAAAAGGCCGAGCTGAAGATGGGTGTCACCGGTAAAACCACCGGCATGCCGCATCTGCCGTGGAACAACGGGTTCCGCGTGCTGGCCGAAGGCTGCCGCAGGACCGGGCGCACCGATTACAATTCCGGCCCGATGGCAATCAACTCGGTCGAAAACGATGACCGCCCGGCGTGCCAACAGATCGGGTTCTGTATGCAGGGCTGTGCGATTGGCGCGAAATGGTCGACGATGGTGACCGAACTGCCCCGCGCCGAGGACAGCGGATTCTGCGAAATCCGCACCGATGCCATGGCGCTGAAAATCGAACATGACGACACCGGCAAGGTCACCGGCGTGCTGTATGCGGACAGTGACGGCAATCACCATCTGCAAAAGGCGCGGATCGTCTGTGTCGCGGGCAATTCGATCGAAAGCCCCCGGTTGTTGCTCAATTCCGCGTCCGAGATGTTCCCGGATGGCCTGGCCAATTCCTCGGGTCAGGTGGGCAAGAACTATATGTGCCACACCTCGACCGGGATTTATGCGGTGATGCCCGAAAAGGTGCATATGTTCCGCGGCACATCGGTGGCCGGGATTGTGAGCGATGATGTCAAACACATGCCGGAACGCGGCTTCAACGGCGGGTATTACCTTGAATTCCTGTCGCTGGGCCTGCCGTTCATGGGCGCGTTCCTGGAACCCGGCAACACCGGTTGGGGCCGCAGCTTTTCGCGCGCGATGGAGCAATATGATCACATGTCCGGCGTCTGGGCGCTGGGCGAGGATCTGGCGCAGGAACAAAACGGCGTCACCCTGCACGGCAGCGAATTGGACCAGCACGGTCTGCCGGTGCCCATCGTCGCCAAGACGCCGCATAACAACGATCATGCGATGACGGCGCATATGGTTGAATCGACTTCGCAGATTTATGAATCTGTAGGTGCGACAGACATTTACGAACTGCCACCCTATCCGGCCAGCCACAATATGGGCACCAACCGGATGCATGCGGATGCCGACAAGGGCGTGGTCAATGCCTATGGCCAAAGCCACGATATCGACAATCTGTTTGTCTCGGATGGCAGTCAGTTCACCTCGTCCGGGGCGTGCAATCCGACGCTGACCATCGTCGCCCTGGCCATCCGTCAGGCCGAATATATTGCCGGGGAAATGAACGCCCAAAACATCTGATCTGAATATCTGATCTGAACATCAACAGCGCCCCGGTCCTCCCCGGTGTGGTCGGGTCTTCGGACCCGGCTGCATTGGGGCGCTTTGAGGTGAAATCCTGATTTGCGCAGATTCGCGTCGGCGGCCACTATTCGGGGCGCATGATGCCGTATTGTTTCATCTTTCGGTGGATCGTTGCGCGCCCGATGCCCAGGTTTCGCGCGGCTTGGGTGACGTTCCACCGCGCCCCGGAAAGCGCATCCGCGATCATGGCGCGTTCGTCATAACGTGCATTGGGCAGGAGGTCCGCGCGCGGGCCGACTTGTATCGGTACATTCTGGGCAATCGCCTGCAAATCAGTCCGAGAGATCCGGCGGCCGTCGCCTTCGATCAGGGCTTGCTGGAGCACATTGCGCAACTCGCGCACATTTCCCGGCCAATGGTGCATGCGCAATGTTTCGGCGGCCTCCGGGGTGATGACGACATCCTTACCCGACAGGGATGTGGCAAGCGCCTGCGCGAGGTGCGCAATCTGTTCGCGGGCCTTGAGCGGCGGCAATGCGATCACGGTGCGGGCAAGCAGATAATAAAGGTCATCGCGGAAACGCCCCTGTTCCACGGCATCAATCAAGGATTTCCGGCTTGTTGCAATGATGCGTGGCATGTCGCCGCTTGTCGGGGCCGGATCAAATTCATCCAGAACGGATCGAAGGCCGGCCTGCGCAAAGCCGGGCATCTCGTCAATATTTTCAAGAACGATGGAAACCGGGCCCAGCATATCGCAGGCAAAGGCGCCGGCAACACGGGCCTGATCGACCAATGTCTGGAAATAAACCCGATCATCCGGCGTATCATCAAGCGATGCGCAATCGACGGTCATGATATTCGATGCGGCCAGGTCTTCGTCCTGAAACAATGCTGCGATCAGGCCGGATTTGCCGGTGCCGGATGGCCCTTCGATCAGAAAGGGCAGCGACCGGCGAAAGCAGGCTTGTGCCCGTGCGGCCATTGTTGCCATCACATCGCTGCCCAAAGACAGCTGTTTCAGCGACGGGGACAGGCGGCGGCGCTGTGGGCGCGGGGCCTCTGTTTGCTGAACTGGGGGCCGGGCGCGTTGTGGTTTTCGGCTTGTGTGGCTTTTGCGTGCTGCGATGTCCACGGTTGATCCGTGATCCATCCGCACGCTCATCACCCGTTCCGGCACCCGGTCCAATGCCGCGGCATCGGCGCCAAACATCGCCTCAAAGGTCTTGCCGCGAAGCCGATTGGCGGTTTCTGCGCCGGCAATCACATGCGCATGTGCGGTCGCGCCCAGAATGATCCCGTCGTCATTGACCGCAACCAATTCCGTACTTTGCAAAAGATCGCGTTCCGCGCGCGGCGACACGGAAAGGATCAGCGAGTCTTTGAATTTCCGCTCGAACAACAGGTGTTGAATGCGGCCGGCAGCGGTGCCCAGCAATTGGCGGGCGAATAGATAATCTGCGGTGTTTCCCCGGTCGAGCATAGAGAAGTTGACGACCCCGATCAGCTGGTTTTCGGCGTCAAAAAGCGGAACAGCGGTGCAGGAAAACGGATGAAGCAAAGAGAAATAATGGTCTTTCCCCCGCACGGTAAAGGCCTTGCCCTCGGACAGGGCCATGCTGATGCCATTGGTCCCCGCGATCCGTTCGTCCCAGCAAGAGCCATAGGCAATACCGTTCTTTTCAAACACCGCGCGGCCGTTATCCGGCCCTTCCAGCCGGAGCAGAACACCATTGGTGTCCGTCAGCACCATGCAAGCGCCGGTCTCTGCTGCGATGCCGGCCAATTGGCGAAAGATCCCGTTGCGCCCGCCGGTCCGTTCGACCATTTCTTCCAGCCGTGGGGCAACCTCGGCGCTTTGCATCCGCAGAATGGGACGCGCGGCATCGCGCACCAGCTTGTAGGTCCGCTCGCATCGCTCCCAAGAGGCACCAACGGCCGCCTCGGGTTTCGTCCGTGCCGAAATCCCGTTCATAAATCCTCCCTCCGGCGATCTTATCCAAGAAGGGTCTGCGTGGGAATGTTTTGTTTGTCCCACGCCCGCCGCCTGAGAAATACAGTTGCCCGGGTCCTGGCCCTAGGTATTCCGGCGGAGACCCTCGGTGATCTCCTGAAGGACCTGCATCACGTCAGCGGCGTGATTTTTATCAAGCGCGGCTTGATGCGGCGGTGCGAACCCACCGCTGTCATTGTCAAAGTACTTGCCCGAAGCCGCCGCAAAATCCGCGCCGGTCGCCGCCGCCGTCAGGATGTCTGCGCCAATCTGAATGTCATTGCCAGCCACGCCAAACCCCTCTTTGACCATTTTCGATGCCAAAAGCGATCCGGGGTTCACGGCAATCGCCACGGGACCATTGGGATAGGTCCGGGCGAAATGCTGGGTCCAGATGGTCAATGCCAGCTTGCTTTGGGCATATGCGCCGAAATCATCCAGCTTTGCCTGACCGGCCATGGCCTTCAGGTTGATCGCGGCCTGGGCCGCCGAAGACAGATTCACGATCCGCCCATCCCGGGGGATGATCGGCAAAAGGGCATTGGTCAGCACATAAGGCGCAAAGGTATTGACCATGAACCGCACATCAAAACCGTCGGACGTTGTGGGGTTCGCCACCTTGTAGACGCCCGCATTGTTGATCAGAACGTCCAGCGGATCATTGCTTGTGGTTACTTCCGCCGCGAGCTTTTCGACCTCGGCCATATTGGACAGATCGGCGGCATAGGTTTTGACCCCGCCGCCCAGTTCCGCCGCCGCGGCGGCAAGTTTCGATGGGCTGCGACCGTGCAGCAGGATTGTATGGCCTTGCATCGCCAATGTTTTGGCCGTGCGCAAACCAATGCCGTCTGTTGATCCGGTGATAAGAATGGTCTTGGGCATACTGTGTTCCTATGTGGCAAAGTCAGGCAGCACATCATCTGCCAGACGTTTCAATGTGGTCTCGATCTCTGCTTCGTTGAACCGCAGGTTCAGGGCGACGTGATTGATGCCCAGTGCCTCGATCTCGTGCAAATAGCGGCGCAGGAAGGTGGTGCCGGATTGAAACCCCAGATGGATGGGGCGCGGCCCCGCTTCGGGATCGGGCAGCACATCAATATAAAGCGATTGCATCACGGGTTTGTCCGATTCGCCGGTGTCCGCAACCCGCTGGCGATAATCGGCCACGACGCGACCCTGGGCTGTGGCATCACGGGGATAGGTCATCCAGCCGTCGCCATTCTGTGCGGTCCAATCCGGGGTTTGCTGGCTGCCACCGGTAATCAGCAGCGGCAGGCGCGGGCCCGATGGTTTGGGCAACATATCCATGCCGCCGGACAGGGTGCCGTGGCTGTTTTGCAGGCTGGGGTAGGGGGCCGCAAGGCTTCGGATATAGGCAACGCTGTCGCGGAACCGCGCACCGCGATCGGCAAAGCCCATACCGAGGGCCGGGTATTCCTCTGGTCGATCCCCCGAGGCCACCCCCAACAGCAACCTGCCACCGGAAAGCACATCCACCGATGCTGCGGCCTTGGCCACATGGGCGGGATGGCGCAGGGGCAGCACGATACTGGCGACGCCAAGGGCAATGTGCTGTGTCGCCGTGGCCAAAGCGCCGAGATAGACAAAGGGGTCATGGATCTGCCCGGCGTCGCCAAAGCTCGGCACGTTGAACGGCACATCGCGCAACCAGACAGCGGCAAAGCCAAGCGTCTCTGCCAGTTGCACCCGCGCGATATGGCGGTGCAAGGTCGGCACGGGATTGTTGCCGTTGGCCTCGACCGGCGCCACCAGCCCAAGCGTCAGACGCGCGGGCCGGAACGTGGTGTCATAGGCGCGGTTGATGGAGGCAAAGGTGTTTGCGGGGGTGGTGGCAGTGTCAGGCATGGGGATGCTCCGGCTTGAATCGCACCAAGGTTCGGCTTTCGATGCTTTGGCGGATCACGGACAGGTCCGGGTCTTCGACCAGATCGACGGCGCTATGCGCAACCGAAGGACGTCCCGTATTGTCGTAAATGTTGAAAAAGACGACCTCGTCCGGTGTCATCCGGGATTGATAGATCCATTCGTGGTGCGCATTTGCCGCCAGCCCCATGATCGAGCCGCGCCGATCCGGATAGATCAGATCCAATGTGATCCAGTCTTGATCCGCAACGGTCGCGGGCCGCACAAATCCCAAAGGCGCGCTGTTGATCGGATTGCCAACCGGACGCCAGACATTGACAAAGGCGTAATGCCCCTGCGCCCATTGCGCGGCCTTGTCCGCGCCCAACAGATCGACAAGCCGCTTTCGGGCGCCGTCAACGCTATAGTCGCTGTGCACATTGCGCGCGGGTCTGCGGCTGGCGTTGGGGTCGTCGGTCCGCAGGGTGTGATCAAAGACAATCACCTCTTGCGCGGCAATCCTGTGTGTCAACAACGCGGTCAATTCGGCGTCATAGACGGGCTGCCATGCGGTGTCGTTGTCAAAGGATGTCACCTCTGTGGGGCTGCGTTCAAAGCGGACCCCATCGGTTGCAAAGCGGGTTGTCCCGCCTTGGCGGACATCATGCAGGGCGATTTCGGTTTCCACCAGTTCCGGAGATACCAGATTGCCGGCAATACCGCCCGCGTCAATTTCAAACGCTTGGCGACCTGGGGTGTGAACGTGGTAATTGACGTGACCCGTGCGTGCCATCGGGCGCTCCTTTGTTTGAATGTGGCGATGATGTGGGGCAGGGAAGTGGTGAGGGCCTGTGGATCAGGCCAGATCATTCACAACAGGCAGATAAACCGGAACCCAATCTTCGGTGGTCGGGGTCACGGCACGTAAGGAATAGGCTGTCATGGCTTGATCTTTCTTTGCTGGAAAATCACCTCTGTCTTGCTGGGATATTTATCTATTGATGATGCCGCGTAAATTGGTCAAAATCGTATTCATAATTTAGATTTTGGATATAAATCATGGACACTGCCAGCCTGCGCCTGTTCGTCCTTGCTGCGGAAAAACTGAACATCAGCGCCGCAGGGCGCGAGCTTGGGCTTGCGCCTGCTGTGGCCGGGGCGCATCTGGCGAAGCTGGAAAATGCGGTGGGTGCGGATCTTTTGCATCGGACGACCCGCAAAGTGTCGTTGTCGCTGGAAGGGGCCGAATTCCTGCCGTTCGCGCGCGAAATCCTGGCCCAGGAAGATGCCGCACGCGCCGCTTTGGGCAAAGGTCATGCCACGCCACGCGGGACTTTGCGCTTCACCGCCCCCAGCACATTCGCCCAGCTTTACATCGCCCCGATCTTGCCGGAGTTTCTGCGCCGTTATCCCGATTTGACGCTGGATTTGCGCCTGTCCGACAGCGTGTTTGACCTGATCGAAGGCAGCTTTGATCTGGCGATCCGCAATTCGGCGCTGGAGGATTCCAGCCTGAAGGGTCGCAAGCTGGCGGATGATGTGCGCATGTTGTGCGCGTCACCGGGCTATCTGCGCGACAATGGCGTGCCGGCCCATCCAAGTGATCTTGTGAAGCATCAGTTGATTGCATTCAAAAACCAATCGGCACGACCGCTGATCGGACCGGGAGGGGAGCGCGCGGTATTTGCCCCGGCCGCCGCCAAAAATCGCCTGATACTGGACGATGGCCTGACCCAGAAATTGGCAACCATTGCCGGTGCAGGCATTTCCATCAACTCGCGGTGGAGCGTCGACAAGGAACTTGCCTCTGGGCAATTGGTGCAGGTTCTGCCCGATTATGCCGTTGCCGATAAATCCGTGCTTTGGCTGGTTTACCCGAATTCCAACGTTCTGTCGCCAAAGGTGCGTGTCTTCATGGATTTCCTGGTCGAGAAAATTGTCAGAAACCGGCCTTGGGCGGGGGGGTAGTCTTCTGAATTGGCTGGGGAAACCCTTACAAAAGCATGGCGCGTGCGACCACGGCAGAGGTTGCAACCCCATCAATGCAGGGCAGGCCCGTGCGCGTTTCAAGCGCGGTCTTGAGGCCCGACATGCCCGCGCAACCCAGCACAACGGCCTTGGCGCCGGCGCTCTGGGCCGTTGCGATTGTGCTGACAAGCTGATCTTCGACCGCCGTGCCACCGGCCTCGACCGCCAGGACCGGCAGGCCGGAGGCAAACACCCCGGCGCAGGCCGCATTGTGGCCATAGGCATCGACATTGGCGGCGATCACCGGCACTGACACATCCAGCGTGGTGACAATCCCGAAGGCACCACCATGCAGCGCCGCGACCGACATGGCGGCCTGACCGATGCCAATCACCGGGCAATGCGCCGCGTGGCGTACCCGGTCCAGCCCGGTGTCGTCGAAACAGGCGATGACAATGGCATCCACCTGTTCCGCCTTTGCACGCGGCAACATCCCCAACAGACCGACAACCGCTGCTTCGCCATCCGCTGCGCCCTGAATTGCGGGCGGACCGTCGTGATTGGTCCAGCCCAAAATCTCGGTCTCTGGTGCGGCGGCGCGGGCGGTGGCCATAATGCTGTTGGTCATTGCCACGGTCGCATTCGGGTTGATGTACAGCAGGCGCATGGTCAGACGCGGGATTTGGCCAAGGTGGCCCAATCCGTCAGGATCGTGGTCGCCTCGGACGCCATATGCTGTTCGGCGGGCATCTTGCGGGCATGTACCCCATGGCCGCATTCATGGATGAGGCGATCGACATCTACCGGAAAGCGCGCGGCCTCGGGCAGATCGCCGATGGCGGCACCGGCCTGATCCATATCGGCGGCATAATACAGCGCCGCAATCCCCGCGATGTTCATCGCCGCCACGCAGAGCGCACAGGGCTCACAGCTTGAATACAGCTCACAGCCGCGCAGATCGACGGTTTCAAGATTGCGACAGGCATCGCGGATCGCCTCGGTTTCCCCATGCGAGGTCGGATCGTGGTTGATCAGCGACTGGTTGATGCCTTCGCCGACGATCTTGCCATCCTTGACGATGACCGCGCCAAAGGGTTCGGTGCCGGGGGTGTTCAGCGCCTCTGCCGAAATCTCTATCGCGCGGCGCATGAAGGTTTCATTGTACATCGGTTTTTCCTTGTTCAGCGGCAAAACAGGCGACCCGGCGATCATGCACCTCGGGGCGGCGTTGCGGGCGTTCGACCTTGCACCGATCAAAGGCCAGCGGGCAGCGCGGATGAAAGCTGCACCCCGAAGGCGGCGATACCGGCGAAGGCACCTCGCCGCCCATCGGGCTTCTGTCGCGCTTTGGCGCCTCAAGATCGGGGATCGTTTCCAGCAAAAGCTGGGTGTAGGGATGCAGCGGATTGGCGAAAAGATCGGCGGTGGGCTGAATTTCTACGATCCGGCCCAGATACATCACCGCAATCACATCCGCCATGTGGCGCACCACGCTCAGGTCATGGCTGATGAAAAGATAGGTCAGCTCCATGTCTTTTTGCAGATTTTTCATCAGGTTAAGCACCTGCGCCTGCACCGAAACATCCAAGGCAGAGGTGGGTTCATCGCAGACCAGGAATTCAGGTTCCCCCGCCAGCGCGCGGGCGATGGAAATCCGCTGGCGTTGCCCGCCGGAAAACTCATGCGGAAATTTAAGCCCATCCGCCGGAGCCAGCCCGACCGTGCGCAACAGCTCATCCACCCGCGCCGAAACCTGCTCGGTTGGCGTATCGGGGCGCAGGGTGCGCAGCGGCTCGGCAATGATCCGGCCCACGCGCCAACGCGGATTGAGGCTGGCAAACGGGTCTTGAAAGATCATCTGAAGCCGGTCCCGGTCGCCATGAAACCGGATATTCCCACCCGAGGGCGGATGCAGCCCGGTCACCAGCTTGGCAATGGTGCTTTTGCCACAGCCGCTTTCCCCGACCAGCGCCAGTGTTTGTCCCCGCTGAATGGCGAAATCGACGCCATCCACCGCGCGCAGCGTGCGGCGGGGTTTACGCTCGATCAACCGGTTGAGCCAGGGCGCGGACACATCGAAACGCCGTTCCAGCGCATCAACCTCAAGAATGGCATTGGGGCGAATGTTCATGCGACCTCTCCTTTCGTGCCCAGCCAACAGGCCGCGCCGGTGTGTGTGCTGTCGATCCGGGGGATGTCGCGGTGGCACCGTGGCCCGGCATGGCCACAGCGCGGATTGAACGCACAGCCCGGCGGGATGGCATTCAACCGGGGCATCGAGCCGGGGATCATCTGCAATTCTGCCACGTCTTTGCGCAGCGACGGGATCGACCCCATCAACCCGCTTGTGTAGGGGTGTTTGGGGCGGCGGACGACATCGTCGACCGTGCCGACCTCGGCCAAGCGCCCGGCATACATCACCGCCACCCGGTCGGCTGTTTCCGCGATGACCCCCATGTCATGCGTGACCAACATCACCGCCGTGCCCCGTTCGCGGCACAGGCGTTTCAACAGCGCGGTGATCTGGGCCTGAATCGAGACATCCAGCGCGGTTGTCGGTTCGTCCGCGACAATCAATTCCGGCTCGGCACAAAGCGCCAGCGCAATGACAATCCGCTGCCGCATGCCACCGGAAAACTGGTGCGGGTAATTGTCGATCCGCTCTTCGACCGCCGGGATGCCGACCTCGCGCATCAGATCCTTGGCACGTTCGCGGGCGGCGGATTTATCAAGATCGGTGTGCAGACGAATCGTTTCAACCAGCTGATCCCCCACCCGAAACAACGGGTTGAGCGAGGTCAGCGGATCCTGAAAGATCGCACCAATGCGCCGCCCCCGAATGCTCTGCATTGCGGTGTCGTCCAGATCATCAATCCGATCCCCTGACAGATGGATGGTTCCGGCGGCAATCCGACCCGGTGGCTCCAACAGCCCAAGGATCGACATGCCGGTCATCGACTTGCCCGCGCCGGATTCCCCCACCATCCCAAGGATTTCCCCCTGCCGGATTTGCAAAGAGATATCGTCAACAGCGGTCAGAATGCCCTTGCGGGTGGGAAATTCGACGCGCAGGTTTCGTACGTCAAGAACGACATCGCTCATGGCGTGGCCCTTTCATAGCTGGGGGTGAAAATCGCGGAAACTGGCGGATGGCCGGTGGTGCGGTCGGGGTATTTGGCGATCAAGCCGTCAAATTGCGCCTGCGCGCGGGCGGCGTCTTTGGTTTCGTCAATGCCGGGGATCACGCCATCGGCCATCACATGCCGCCCGTCGATCCAGACATCGCGCACATCCCGGCCCGAGGCCGATGTCATCAGGGTTTGCACCGGATCGGGTGTTTGCAGGGTGTTGCGCAGGTCGATCACCGCAATATCGGCCTTGGCCCCCGGGGCCAGACGGCCCAGATCGGGCCGGTTCAGCGCCCGCGCGCCGCCCAGTGTGGCGGCGTCAAACATATCTTCTGATCGGATCGCCTCCATCCCATCGGCCAGCCGCGCGGTCATCATGCCGATCTGCATGTTCAGGATCATGTCGGCGGGATGTGTGTCGGTGCCAAGACCAATGTTGATGCCTTTGGCACGGCATTTCGGAAAGCTCTTGAGCATCCCACCATGGCGCGCCGACACCAGTGGACAATGCACCAAAGTGGCCTCTGCCCCGGCAATCAGGTCAAATTCCGCTTCGGTCGCCTGGGTGCCATGCGGTAACAGCCAATTGGCCCGAAGCGCTCTGATCCCGTGCAGCCATTCAATCGGTGCGCAGCCGTGTTGTTCGCGCACCAGACGCAGCTCAATGGGCGATTGGCTGCAATGCTGGCGCACCGGCGCGCCCATGTCGGCGGCGATCTCCGCCGTGCGCTGCAACAGCATTTCGGTACAGGTTTCGATCCGGTCGGGCGCAAACATCGCGCGAATGCGCCCGTCGGCCACCCCATCAATCCGCGCGGCAAAATCCGCCGCATCGGCCAGGCCTTGTAACCCGCGTGCCTCATCAAATGTGGCGCGAATGTTGCCCGCATTGTCGGTCACCTGACCACCGGTGCGATAGGCGGGGCCAAGATAAACCCGCAGGCCAAGGTCCTCGGCGGCGGCCGCCGCGGCATCGAATTCTGCGACCGTCTCGCCCCATGCGCGGTAAAACAGGGACGCAATCGGCAGCGCCGTGGTAATGCCGTTGCGGATCAGCTGGGCAAAGGCATGGCGCTTCTGAAACGCCAGCTCCTCCGGCGAATACATCTCATACGGGCCGCGTGCGATATAGGTTTCGGGCCAAACCCGGCCCTTTTGCCACGCCGGGCTGTTGTCGTAGCCCAGGATCGTGGTGTCGAGGTCCGACAGCGCATCAAGGTCGATGAACCCGGGGCAAATCACCGCCGCGCCATAGTCGATCCGCCGCGCGACTTCGCCGTCAAAGCCCGTGCCGACGAAGACCACTTCGGTCCCGTCGATCACCACAACGCCGTTTTCAAACACCACATGGCGGCCATCGCGGTGGCCGATGACCCATCGGGCGGAAAGGAGAGTTCGCGCCCCCATCATGGGGCCTCGATCACGCAGGTGCCATCGCGCGCAATAACCTCGCCCGCCTTCAGCACCAATTTGCGCGGCGCATGGGTGACAACCGCTTCGGCCAGCGTCGCGCCCTCGACCAGCAGGCAATCGGCGGTACAGCCAAGGCCCAGGCCATAGCCCGCCACCCCCATGATCGCCGCGCCGCCAAAGGTGCAGATATCCAGCGCCAATTCGACCTCATCATCCCGGCGCAGATTGTTGCGCATGCCGATCTGCATCGCCTTTTCCAGCATGTCGGAATTGCCATACGGCCCCCAGGTGTCGCGAATGCCGTCACAGCCCGCGCCGGTCAGAATGCCATGCGCCTTCAACTCTTTGACCGCCGGAACAGGCGCCGAGGCCGGGGCAGTCGTGAGGATGTGAATGCGGTTCTCCGCCAGCTTTTCCTGCAACCCGGTGACATAGCCGCGATCCACCGCGCCCAGACAAAAGGCATGTGAAATCGACACCTGCCCCTGCATCCCCAGCGCGACGGTGCGGTCGATGATTTCCTCCATCGAGAACCAGCCAAGCGCGTCGCGTTCGTGCAGGTGAATGTCCACCGGCTTGCCGTGTTTTTCCGCCAGCGCAAACACCGTGTCCAGATGCCCCTTGGGGTCATGCTCCATGCCGCAGGGATCGATGCCGCCGACCAGATCGGCGCCCAAGGCCAGCGCAGCGTCCATCAATTCGGCGGTGCCGGGGCGGGTCATCATACCCGATTGTGGAAAGGCGACGATCTGAATATCCACCATGCCGCGCAGTTTCTCACGCGTGGCCATCACGCCCTCGATCCCGGCCAGACCGTGATGGGTGTCCACATCCACATGGCTGCGGATATGGGTGCACCCGTGCGACATGGCGAGGATCGCGTGGCGTTCGCTTTGCACCTGCGGATCAAGGCCGAGCGAGACTTTGACCTCGCGCTCATTGTTGATCTTGTCGATCAGGCGCGGGCCGACCTCATTGCGATACCAGGGCAGGCCGAGCAGCGATTTATCCAGATGGGTATGCGCCTCGACCAACCCGGGGATCACGATGCGCCCGCCACAATCAATCACCTCGGCGTTTGGCGCGGCTTCGGCGGCGAACACACCGTCAACGATATGCAGGTCGGTTACAGGGCCGCCCATCGGGCGCACGTTTTGAAGGGTCTTGGAAGTCACGTTAATCACCGCAGTTTGGGGTTGAGCGCGTCGCGCAGCCAGTCGCCGATCATGTTGACCGACAGCACGATCAGGCAGAGTTGGATCGACGGGAACACCACGATCCACCACAGGCCGGAAAACAGATATTGATTGCCGATGCGGATCAGCGTGCCCAGCGACGGCTGATCGGGTGGCATGCCGACACCAAGGAACGACAATGTTGCTTCTGACAGGATCGCCAGACCAAAGTTCAGCGTTGCCGCCACCATGATCGGCGTCATGCAATTGGGCAGGATGTGCTGCAACATGATGCGCCAGGATTTCACCCGGATCAGCTTGGCCGCCTGCACATATTCCTTTTTCGCCTCGACCATCGCCGAGGCCCGCACCGTGCGCGCATATTGCACCCAGGACGGCACCGCGATGGCAAAGATCAGGATCGGCGCGGCCAGAATATCCTTCAGCCCGGTGGGCAGGGATGCGCTTGCAATTGCGGTGATCAGAATGGCGATCAGGATAAACGGCATCGACAACAGCACATCGCCGACCCGCATGATCACATTGTCGATCCAGCCGCCGAAATACCCCGCCATCAACCCCAGCGCGAGGCCAACGCAAAGCGCCAGCAAAACCGAAGCAAAGCCAATGATCAGCGAAATCCGCGAACCATAAAGCACCGCCGAAAGGATATCGCGCCCCTGGGTGTCGGTGCCAAGGATATAGGGCCATTGGCCGGCCTCATTCCAGATCGGCGGAATTTCCGAATTCCAAAGCTCAAGCGCGGCCAGATCATAGGGGTTCTGTGGTGTGATCCACGGCGCAAGAAACGCTGTAAGCGCAACCAGGATCAGCAACCCAGCGGCAAAAATCGCCGAAGGATGCGAGCGGAAGGAATACCAAACGTCGCTCTCGCGCAGCTTGTCCAGCCGGTTGCGCAATGTGGTGCGTGCGGGCACGGGAAGGGTCTTTTCCATGGGGGTCTCCTGCTCAACCATTGGCACGGGCGGTGTCATCGCGCAGGCGCGGATCAACCCAGGCATAGGTGATGTCGACAAGCGTGTTCAGCACGACAAAGATAAAGGAAACGATCATCAGATAGGCCGCCATCACCGGGATATCGACGAAGGTCACCGCCTGAATGAACAGCATCCCCATGCCGGGCCATTGAAAAACCGTCTCGGTGACAAGCGCAAAGGCGATCAGATTGCCGATCTGCATGCCCGTCAGGGTGATCACCGGCATCAAGCAATTGCGCAGCGCATGGCGCCACTGCACGCGGGCGGTGGGCACGCCGCGGGCGCGGGCGAATTTGATGTAATCGGCGCGCAGGGTTTCCAGCATCTCGGAGCGCACCAACCGCATCACCAGGGTGACCTGAAACGTCGAAAGCGAGATTGCCGGCAAAATCAACGCCGCCCGCCCCGAGGGTGTGAGCAAACCACTCGACCACCAGCCGATATCCACCGTTTCGCCGCGCCCAAAGGCGGGCAGCCACCCCAGCGAGACCGAAAAGGCAAGGATCAGCAGAATACCCACCACGAAACTGGGCAATGACACCCCGACAATGGAGCTCAACTGCAATATATTGGCCAATCGACTGTCGCGATAAACGGCGGTGATCACCCCCGCCGGGATACCCACCACCAATGAAATCACCGTTGCCACCAGCACCAATTCAAACGTCGCAGGGAACCGATCCTTGATCAGCACCATCACATCCTGTTGGTTGCGATAGGAAATTCCGAAATCCCCCTGCACCGCATTGGTGACGAACCGGGTGTATTGGACAACAAAACTGTCGTTCAGTCCCAGCCGTTCGCGCAATTCCACGCGGTCCTGCAGGGTTGCCTGCTCATTCACCATCATTTCGACCGGGTCACCGAAAAACCGGAAGATCACAAAGGCCAACAGCGCCACTGCCAGCATGACAAAAGCCGCATTGGCGGTGCGTTTAAGAAGAAAGGCAATCATTCCGGTCTCCAGTGCCAGGGCCGATCAAGGGGCATGCGCGGCCCCGATCTTGACAAACAAACGTTTAAGTGGTCCGGGGGATGTTCACCCCCGGACAGCCGGACCGCCAAAGGCGATCCAACACTTTGATCAGGAATCCGAACCCATCTGCGCAAACCAAAGGCGCGGCTTGGCATCGGGGAACAATGGCATGTCCGCCACGTCCTCGGTCACGGCCCAGGCCATCGGTTGTTGGTGCAGCGGGATCATGATCATCTCGTCCTTGACGATTCCCAGCGCTTCGGTTTGCAGGGCAAGACGCGCTTCAAGATCAAGCTCGCTCCCAGCGGCATCAATCAATGCGTCCAGCTCTGGATAGGACCAGCCGCCCCAGTTGAAGACACCCGCATTGCCGTCTTTCGAATGAAAGATCTGCAACAATGGCGAATAGCTGTCGAGCAATGGCAAAGTGGCCCAGCCAAGCGTGTAGACATCGGTCTTGCCGTTGGTCCGCTTGGGCGATTGCACCGCGCGCGGCGCCACATCCAGTTTGGGCGACAATCCGATCCGGCTCCACATGGATGCAATCGCCTGACAGAATTGTTCTTCGTTCACCAAACCGTCGCTCAGGCAGTTGAATTCAAATTCCAACCCTTCGGCAACACCGGCCTCGGCCAGCAGCGCCTTGGAGGCTTCTGGGTCGAATTCCGGCAGGGTGTCCAGCGCCTCGGTATAGCCGGGGATCGGCGGTGCGATGGTGGCCCCGGCATTGCGGGACTTGCCGCGCATGACCTTTTGATGGATCAGGTCGAGGTCAATCGCCTTGTAAAGCGCCTCGCGCACTGATTTTTCCACAAACGGGTTCGCCTCTCCGGTGGTCAGCGTGTCGCGGAAGGGGAAGCCAATCATCACGGTGCGCAGGTCGACGCCTTCCAGAACTTCGACATTCGGCGCGGCCACAAGGCGCGGCAAATCCTGCACCGGCGCATCATTGGTAAAGCTGATCTCACCCGACAACAGCGCAGCAACCCGCGTCGCGGCAGAGTTCACCGGCGTCAGCTCGATCTTGTCGAGGTTATGTTGCGGCTCGTCCCACCAGTCGGGATTGACAACAAAGACGGTCTTGGCGTCGGGCTGGCGGCTTTCGACGATGAAGGGGCCAGTGCCGTTGGCGTTATAAGTGGCATAGCCTTCGGTGCCTGCGCCGACATCGGTTGGCATCAGCGCGTCGTTTTCGGTCATCCATTCATTGTCAAAGATATGAATGTTGGTCAGATCGTTCAGCAATAGCGGATAGGTGCCGTTCAGGGTGATATCGACGGTCAGCTCGTCGACCACCTTGGAGCTGACATAGGCCGGCAGGTTGCCTTTGAGCGGCGAGGTTTCGTGGCTGACCCGCGTCAGCGATGCAACGACATCTTCGGCGGTAAAGGGGTTGCCATTGTGAAAGGTCACGCCCTCACGCAGCTTGAAGCGCCAGGTGATCTGATCTTCCAGAATTTCCCAGCTTTCCGCCAGCGCGGGTTCGATCTTGAGGTCTTTGTTATAGCGCACCAGACCTTCGTAGACGTGGTTCAGCACGTTGATCGTGAAACTGTCGCCAAAGGAATATGGGTCAAGCGAGCCGATATCGCGGTTGGCGCCCCATTTCAGCACATTCTCGGCCTGTGCTGTGCCTGTAAATGCAGCAACTGCTGCTGTTGCGAGCAAGAGATGTCGTAGTTTCATATTCTGGTCCCCGTCATGGAAGATTGTATTTCGGATTCGGCAAAATTGGATACGATGTATTTTGGGTGGCACAGTGAATACGATGTGACAAGCAAATTGTATCCAATTGACGAATTTAATTGTATGCGATATGGATTGTGCGAATTTGATGGGCAGAACAGATTATGAGTGACACCAAGACCACCCTGACCGACGCGGTTCATGACCTGCTTCGCAAGGCAATCATCGAACAAGCCTTGAAGCCGGGGATGCGGCTGCCGGAGGATACCGTCGGCGAACAGTTCGGTGTTTCTCGCACGATCGTGCGTCATGCGCTTGTCCGGCTGGAACACGAAGGGCTGGTTGTGACCCGGCGCAATCGCGGGGCTTTTGTCGCCGAGCCGTCAAAAGAAGAGGCGCAGCATGTGTTCGAGGTGCGCAGATGCCTGGAAAATGACGTTATTCGTCTGCTTTGTGCGCGGATGCCGAAAAGCGGCTATGATCGGCTCGAAGCGCACGTGCGACAGGAGCAAACCGTCAGGGGCAAGGACGGCCCGGTGTCGATTCGTCTGGCAGGTGAATTTCATGTCTTGCTGGCCGAATTGACCGGAAACCCGGTGCTGACGCGCTATATCTCTGAGGTGGTTCTGCGCTGTTCCCTGATCATGTCGCTTTATGCCCGCAGCCATTCGTCCGATTGCGCCGTGGATGAACATTCACAGATCATCAATGCGATCCGCGTCGGCGACCCCGATCGCGCCATCGACATCATGGAACATCATCTGGGCGCTGTCGTCGACCGTGCGGACCTGGCACCCCAGTCAGATAGTATCCAATCCATCCTCTCACACTACGGCAAGGAACTTGTCCAATGACCTTGAAAGACGGCTATCATGCCTTTGACTTTGCGGATCTGTCCCCGCGAGAGGCCTATAAGGTCATGATCGGAACCATCGTGCCGCGCCCCATTGCCTGGGTCACGACGATTTCGCCCGATGGCGTGGTGAATGCGGCGCCCTATTCGTTTTTCAACTGTCTGTCCGCCGATCCGCCGATTTTGGCGCTGGGCGTCGAAAACAAACCGGACCGTGGCTTCAAGGACACGGCCTATAACATCCGCATGACGGAATGCTTTACCGTCAACATTGTGGACCGGGTAAATGTCGAGGCCATGGCCGTCACCGCCGCCGGGTTTGAGCCCGAGGTCGATGAACTGGCCATGGCCGGGTTGACGGCTGTGCCGGGGGATCACGTCAAGTGCCCGCGCATCGCCGAGGCGCCGGTGGCCTTTGAATGCGAACGGTATCTGGGGATCTCGGTCAGTTCCGCGCGCGAGATCATTCTTGGCCGGATCGTGCGGGCGCATATCCGCGAGGATGTGATTGATCCCGAATCCTATTATTCCGACCACGAAAAGCTTGATGCGCTTGGTCGGATGGGTGGCAATGGCTATGCCGGGACAATGGATTATTTTGATCTGCCGACGCCATCCGCCGAGGATATTCTGAAAAACCTTGCGGTCCGCACCGCCTCTGGCGGCGCATGACGCTGGGGCGGTGGATGGCAGGAAAGATCGGGGTTTGCCCAATCTTTCACCGCCGCTGCCGCCCGCGCGTTCCGGTCAAATCTGCCAGGTAAAGCCGGTTTCTTTTTCCGAACGATCCCAAAGCTTTACCGTCACGGCCTTGTCATGCGCAAAGGCTTCCAACGTGCCTTGGCCCACCGGGCCGACCCATTCCATCCGTCCTGTGGGGCCATATAATGCCTTGGGCTTCAGCCCGTCTTCGGTGGCGCACATGACTTCTGGATAGGCGCCCTTTTCGGCGGATTGCACCATTGGCGACAGCGACATAAGCCCGAATACGAGGCGCGAGGTCAGGCTGCCGCTTGTGCGGATCAACGAGGTCGCGGAAGATCCGGGGTGACAGACAAAGACGCGCACGCGTTTTCCTGCCGCTGCGATCCGGTCTTGCAGCTCATAGGCGAACATCATCTGCGCCAGCTTGCTTTGGCTATAGGCGGGATTGGCGCGATAGGCCTTGTCCCAGTTCATATCGTCGAACTGAATGGTCCGCAGCCCCATCTTGTAGCCAAGGCTGGCAACAACCACGATGCGGCCGGCGCTTTCGTCGATGCGATCAAACAGCATGCCGCAGAGGACAAAATGACCATAATGGTTGGTGCCCAGCTGGCTTTCGAAACCATCTTTGGTGAACTTCTGTGTCGGCACCTGCGCGATGGCGGCGTTACAGATCAGGGCGTCAATGCGCGGCACGGTCGCCAGCACCTCTGCCGCGGCGGCGCGCACGCTGGCCAATTCAGCCAGATCCATGCGAATGAAACGCACATCGGCCTTTGCGCCGAATTCCTGTTTCAGATCGTCGACAGCAGCGGAAGATTTTTCGGCGCTGCGGTTCAGCATCACCACCTGCGCACCTTTGGCCAGCAGGATACGGGCGGCCTGAAACCCTGCACCGGCATTGGCACCGGTGATCAAATAGGTTTTGCCCGCAAGCGAGCCGAGGCGGTCTGGCGTCCAGCCCTTGGGGCCAAATTGGGTGTCTGTCATGATCCTGATCCTTCCAGCGACGGCCAGTGGCCGCGCAAATGGTTGCTGTTCTGATCAGGGATCTAAATGTCGCGATGGATGGAAAATAGCCAGGATCATCGCGAATACTTGCCCGATTGTATCAACCGGGTTGTTTTGTCCAAATGCATGGCCCTAAATGACCCTCATGACAAAACCGCAGATAAAACAGCTGATCGAAAACCGCATTCATGCGGATGGCCTGATGGAAACCGGCGTCAGCGGGGTCAGGCTGTTTCGCGCCACCGCTGCCATTCCCTGTGCCCCTGCGGTGTACGAACCCAGTGTCATTGCCATTGTGAGCGGAACCAAGGAGGCAGTTCTGGATGGCGAGCGCTATGTGTATGATGACAGCCGATACATGTGCTGCCCGATGTCGATGCCGGTGACGGCGGGCACGCCGGATGCCTCGCCGGACAGGCCGCTTTACGGTGTGTATCTGTCGCTTGATCAACGGATCATGACCGAATTGATTCTGGAAATGGACAGCGCCGGGGGGCTGCCATCTGGCCGGGGCGCGCCGGGAAAACAGGGGGTTTGGCTTGCCCGCTGGGACGAGACATTTTGTGATGCGCTGCTGCGGCTTTTGCAGCTGGGGGAAAGCCAGACAGATACGGCGGTGCTTGGTGCGGCGCGGCTGCGCGAAGTTTATTATGCCATCCTCAAAGGCGAGGCCGGCCCCCTGGCGCGTCAGGCGTTTGGCCCCGGAAATGCCATTGCCCGGTCCATTGCGCATCTGTCGTCCAATCTGGATACGCCAATCTCGATAGAGGATATGGCCGCCCGTGCAGGCATGAGCCGCGCGGTGTTTCACCGCAAATTCAAACAGGCGACAACGATGTCGCCGATCCAGTTCGTGAAATCCATGCGACTGAACAATGCTGCCATGAAAATTGCCGGTGGCGTGACGGTGACCGAAGCGGCGCTGAATGTCGGCTACGTCAGCCCGTCGCAGTTCAGCCGAGAGTTCAAGCGTATGTATGGGCAATCGCCGCGGCAGTGGAGCGATGCGCAGCATCATGCGGTGGGATTGGCGTAAGGCGGGCCAGTCTCTTTGTGGTGCCGGGGGGGGCGGTTTGACCGTTGTATTGCCCCGGTAAAGCAAACGGCACGCCAAATTGTCTTGGCGGGCCGTGGGGGTAGGCCACAGGTTCCGGCATCAAAGCTTTGGGGTGCCAGTCATTGTGCCGCCTGTGACCCGCGCCGCGCAGGTCCATGCGACCCAGCGGTGATGCGCGGCTAAGCCTGAAAGCTTAGTGCGCCATCCAGGATTGATCGACCCAGCTTTCAATATCGCCGGTCCATTCCAGCGCCGTGCCGCCCGGCCCCTTCAACACACCACTGTCAAAGAGGAATTTCGCCATGGTGCCAAAGGTCGTCATATTGATTGTGCCGACCGGCGTGTCCCCGTCGCGCAGGAAACCGCCATCGGCAATCGCCTGCATCGAGCCTTGCACCAGCTCGCCGTTCGGAAAATCGCCAGCCGCGATCAACATGTCGGCGGCCGCTGCCGGGTTGTCCGCCGCCCAGGCATATCCCGCCTGAGTGGCCTTCATGAAACGCGCAACCATGTCGGGGCGGTCGGCCAGAATCTCGGTTGTGGTGCCGATATAGCCGTTTTGCTGATCCGGCACGCCGTAATCGGTATAGGCGAAACTGCTCTGTTCCCGCCCGAGCAAGACGCTGTTCACCCCTTCCCAGGTCGAAACCTCCAGCGTGAAATCAACGGCGCCGTTGGCCAGCGCCTCATAGGCGCCGGTGCCCAATGTCACCGTGTCATATGTGGGCTCGCCGCCATCGGTTTCGATCATGGTGGAAATCAGCGCGCCTTCCCATGCGCTGCCAAACCCGGCATAGATCTTGCCCGTCAGATCCGCAGGGCGGGTGATGGCGGTGTTGGCGCTGTTATAGACCAGCCGCCCGGTTTCGTGCTGCATCGTCGCCCAGAGCGCGGTGATGTCGGCCTCTGCTGCCCGCGCGCTCAGAAATCCAAGCGAGGTCATGTAAGCGAATTCCGTGACCTTCGCGGCCAGCAACGCGGTAGAGGTGCTGTCGGTATATGGCAGGATATCCACCTCCAGCCCAGCATCTTTGTAAAGACCTTGATCCCGGGCCACGATCAGCCCGATGTGGTTGGTGTTCAAGGTCCAGTCGAGCGCAATGCTCACCTTGTCTTCGGCATGGGCGGCGGCGGGCAGCGCAAGGCAGGCAGCAAGCAGAATGGGTTTCATGGTGTCTTCTCCAACAAAAGGGATCTGAGCGAGACCCGCATCGGGGCCAGGTTGGCCTCGGTTCGGGTGTCGCGGGGCGAGGGAATGGGCAGGTCGGCCAAAATCCGGCCGGGATTACCCCCCATGACAAGGACGCGATCCGCCAATTGCGTCGCCTCATAGAGGTCGTGGGTCACCATCAACACGCCGCGCGGGGTCCGCGCGAGTTGTTGGCAGAGCCAGTCCTGCATTTTCAGGCGGGTCACAGCGTCAAGCGCGGAAAAAGGTTCGTCCAACAGCACAAATCGGCTGTCCTGTACAATCGTTCGCAAAAACGCCGCGCGCTGTCGCATGCCGCCGGACAGCTGGTCGGGAAACAGCTGCGCCGTGCCGTCCAGCCCGAATGCGGGCAACAACGGCGCGATGCGCGCCTGTGCGTCGCGGCGATGAACCCCGGCGATTTCCAGCCCGAGGGCCGCGTTTTCGGCGATGGTCAGCCAGGGAAACAGCGTGTCCTGCTGCGGCTGATAGGCAATGCTTGGATGCGGCGGGGTCAGGGCGCTGCCATCCAGCCGGGCGCGACCCTGTGCGGTCAGCGTCGGTGGCAGGACCCCGGCCAGCCATTTCACCACCGATGATTTGCCACAGCCAGAAGGGCCGATCAGGCAGGTGATTTGGCCCTCCGCCAATTCCAGTGACAGATTCTGCACCAATTGGGTGTCCGCTGCGGCGATGGTCAGCCCTTCAACCTGTAGCATCGTTGTCCCTCCGGAAACGGCGCCCGGTGGCCCGGTCGACCCCGTGCAAGAGCGCAAGCAACAACAAGGTCAGACAGGCAGAAACGACAACGGCGGCCAGCACCAGATCGGCGCGAAAGTTGTTCTTTGCCGACAGGATATAAATCCCAAGACCGCGCCGCGCGCCTGAATATTCTGCAAAGATGGCGGCCACCACCGCATAGGTCGCCGAAATGCGCAGCCCGGCAAAGAAGGCCGGCCGCGCCACGGGCAGGGTCGCGCGGCGAAACACGCTCCATTGTCCTGCGCCCATGGACACCAATTGATCCCGATAGGCCAGCGGCAGCCGGGCATATCCCGACAGCAGGCTGACCAGCATCGGGAAAAACGTCACGAGGATGACCAGCAATACCTTTGGCAACAGCCCGAAGCCGAACCACAACACCATAAGCGGCGCCAGCGCCACGATCGGCACCGTTTGGCTGGCCACCAGCAACGGCATCGCCCCACGGCGCAGCCAGGGCAGGAAATACAAGGCGACCGAAGTGGCAAATGCCACCAGCACCGACAGGCTGAACCCGGTTGCGGTCACCGTCAGGGTGGCCAGTGCATGGCTGCCGATGTCGGCCCGGTTCAACCACAGGCCGCGCAGCACATCATGCGGCGCCGGCAACACCAGCGGCGACACCGCCGCGCGGGCGCAATAGACCTCCCAGGCTGACAGCAACGCCAGCGCAATAAGAACGGTCGGAAAGCTCCGTTTCAGAAACGACATTGGTGTCTCCGGTCGCAGGACCGCGCCCCTGCATCCTGTGCAGGGCGGCGGGTCGGTGCGTTCAGCGCAGGCTGGGGGAGTTGGCAGAGGCGGTCATGTCAATGGTGACATGGCCCTCGGCTGGGCCAAACCGCAGGAAAGCCTGCCGCAGAACCTCGAACACGGCGCCGGCGTCACCGCGCAGACGGGTGCAGAAATTCTTGGATTTCAAAAAGGTGCCAGAACCTTTCAGAAAGTCGATGCAGCCATAAATCTCGTCCATATGGCCATCCTGGCCCAAGACATAGAGCGAGAACTGCACATCAATCTCGACCCCGGTGACCGGGGCATCGGTCACGGCCTGATGGGCCAATGTCTGGCGCTCTGCCAATGACAGCGATTGTGCCTTGGTCAGCGTCTCGCAATGACAAGAGGGGTCATCCGGTTCCCCGGGACAGCCGCGCGACAGGGTGACATGCATCGCGACATGATCCGGCTGGGCAGCAACCGTCGCAAACAGATCGCGGATCGCGTCGAACAACGGCCCCGGCGCGCCGACCATAAGCGTCGACATATCGTCGGTCTCGATCCGAAGATCCTGTTGATATGGGGTAAAGGCCTTGAGCCCGGACAGGATGACATCGACAAAATCGGACGTCATCGGGTAGAGTGACACTTGCGCGCCTATAAACATATGTGACCTCGCTCCGCTGGTATGATCCAGATCAGCTGTGGAGGGTTCACGCATCGTCGCGCATCTCAGCCCCGTTCGGGACACCCCTGGCTATTTCGCGTGCAACATTCATTGCATCGCCGGCCATGTCAAGCGCTGTTTGTCCGGGGGGCAGCCTTGGGCCGGATATGGCATTTGAGATCAGATTTTGGACCTCAAATATCATTGTCTGCCATGCCCTGCGGCCCTACCGATCAGGGGGAAAGACGTGGGAGGATGTTATGGACATCGAAGGCAAGACAATCTTGGTCACCGGGGCCAATTCCGGGCTGGGCGCGGGTGTGGCCGCGCGCCTGTTGGCGGATGGGGCCAATGTGGTGGGGATCGACATTGCCACCGACGGCGCGCCGCAGCACGACAGATTTGCGCTGGTCAAGGCCGATGTGACCGCGCCCGATCAGGTGGCTGCGGCGATCGAAACCGCCAAAAGCCGATTTGGCGCGCTGCATGGTCTGGTCAATTGCGCCGGGATCGCGCCGGGACAGAAGATCGTCGGCCGCGACGGCGCGCATGATCTGGCGCTGTTTTCCAAGGCGGTTTCGATCAATCTGATTGGCACGTTCAACACCATGCGGCTGGCCGCCGAAGCAATGGCGGGCGGCGATGCCGGCCACGAGGGCGAACGCGGTGTGATCATCAATACCGCCTCGATTGCGGCCTTTGACGGCCAGATCGGACAGGCGGCTTATGCGGCCTCCAAGGGGGGTGTTGTCAGCCTCACTTTGCCGGCCGCACGTGAATTGGCGCGCTCGGGCATTCGGGTGATGGCTATTGCGCCGGGTATCTTTGAAACGCCGATGATGGCCGGTCTACCACAAGAGGTGCAGGACTCTCTGGGGGCCAAGGTGCCGTTTCCGGCGCGGCTTGGGAAGGCGTCGGAATTCGCCGAGCTGGTGGCGGCAATTTTCGCAAACCCCATGCTGAACGGCGAGGTGATCCGCCTGGATGGTGCACTGCGCATGACGGCGAAATAGCGGGGCGTGAAAGTCAGATTGCATTGGCCGCGGGGCGTGGATGTGCCCCGCGGCTTTTGTTTGGTTCCGGCCTAGCTGCGCACCATGCCGAGGATGTCATAGGTCTTGTCCAGGATCGGCGACGCAATGTCGCGCGCGCGACCGGCGCCATGACCAAGGATGCGGTCGATTTCCGGCAGGTCATCCATAAGCCGCGACATCTCGGTCGAAATCGGCGCCAGTTTCGCCACCGCCAAATCAGCCAGCATCGGTTTGAATTCCGAAAACTGCTTGCCGCCGACATCACCCAGCACCTGATCGACGCTTTGGTCATTCAGCGCCGCATAGATGTTGACCAGATTGCGCGCCTCGGCCCGGTCTTCCAGACCTTTGGCCTCGCTTGGCAGCGCCTCGGGGTCGGTCTTGGCCTTGCGGATCTTTTTCGCAATCGTGTCGGCATCATCGGTCAGATTGATCCGGCTGGCGTCCGAAGGATCGGATTTCGACATCTTTTTTGTGCCGTCCCGCAGGCTCATCACCCGGGTTGCGGCACCTTCGATCACCGGTTCCGGGATCGGAAAGAAATCGACGCCAAAATCATTGTTGAACTTGATCGCGATGTCACGCGTCAGTTCCAGATGCTGTTTCTGGTCCTCGCCCACCGGCACATGCGTCGCGTGGTAAACAAGAATGTCGGCGGCCATCAGCGCAGGATAGGCCAAAAGCCCCAGCGATGCGTTTTCCTGATTCTTGCCGGCCTTGTCCTTCCACTGGGTCATGCGCTTCATCCAGCCCATGCGCGCCACACAGTTGAAAACCCACGCCAATTGGGCATGTGCAGACACTTGCGACTGGTTGAACAGGATGGATTTTTCCGGGTCGATACCCGACGCAATGAACCCGGCGGCCAGTTCGCGGGTGGCATGGCGCAGATCATTGGGGTCTTGCCAGACGGTGATCGCATGCATGTCGACCATGCAGAAAATTGATTGCACGCCATCGTCCTGACTGTCGGCAAAGCGCTTCAGCGCGCCAAGATAATTGCCAAGATGCAGGTTGCCCGAAGGCTGAATCCCCGAAAAGACGCGGGGGGTAAAGGCAGATGGGGTTTGGACGCCCTCTGTCATGGGGTTTCTCCGTCTGGATTTCCGATTGTTCTGCGCTTACCCATGCACCAGAGGGTCGTCAAGGTGAAGGCCCAGCCAGACCGCAGGGATGCCCATGCACGATCCGATGAACCAGCCGCCGATCAACCCCTTGCCGCCGGTCATTGTGGCGCTGTTTCTGGTGATTGCCGGGATTGAATTGACGTTTCAGGCGGGCGCGCAGGGCTTTGTCGGCGGGCCGACTGCGGTCGGCTGGCGGCTGGATGCGGTGCGCACATATGCCTTCTCCGGTGACATATTCGACTGGATGCTGGCCAATGGGGTGTTCCCGCTGGAACATATGATCCGTTTTGTCAGCTATCCGTTCCTTCAGGCCAATTTCAGTCATGCGCTGTTTGTCAGTGTCATGTTGCTGGCGCTGGGCAAATGGGTGGGCGAGGTCATGGGCGGCGTTCGGGTGCTGGTGCTGTTTCTTGGGTCATCCATCATCGGCGCGGTGTTTTATGGCGCGGTTTTGAATGATCCCGTGCCGCTGATCGGCGGCTTTCCGGGGGTCTATGGCATTATCGGCGGCTTTACCCTTCTGCTTTGGCGGCAATTGGGTGCCGAGGGCGGGCAGCAGATGCGCGCGTTTTCCTTGATCGGCATGTTGCTGGCGATCCGGCTGGTGTTCAGCCTGCTTTATGGCGCTGACAGCACATGGGCCGCTGATTTTGCCGGATTTGTGGGCGGATTTGCCATGTCGATATTGCTGGCGCCCGGGGGCTGGTCGGCGTTTCTGGCGCGTATCCGGCGCTAGGGTCAGGACCCTAGACAGCACAGAGCCGCTTTTCAGATCTGTTGGACCGCCGGTTCGGGCGGAGGCTTGACCGTGGTCAATCAAAACCATAAAACTAGTTTTATCGAATCAATGGGGATTTTGGATGAACTGGGAACAAGCGGCGGCAGGATTTGCCGCGATGGGATCTGAAGCCAGATTGCAAGTGCTGCGCATCTTGATCCGTGCGGGCGAAAGCGGCCTGACGGTATCGGATCTTCAGGACCGGACCGGGATCGCGCCATCCACGCTGGCGCATCACCTGAAATTTCTGGCGGGTGCGGCGCTTATTGATCAACAGCGTGATGGCCGCATGGTGATAAACCGCGCCGATTACGCGCAATTGGAACAGCTTGCACAATTCATTCTGTGTGAATGCTGTGCGGATGAAACCAGAAAGGCGGCGAACAATGGCTGATCTGACGCAATCGCCGAAACGCGATCTGGTGAACGGGTTGAAGACCCCGTGGACGGTTGTGGTGATCGTTCCGTTGTGTGTGGCGCTGCTGGATCCGGGGCAGTTCGTTCCAGTTGTGGAATTCGCGCTGCGGGCGTTTCTTGGCACCTTGCCCTTTATCCTCTTTGCTGTGCTGTTGATTGCCTATCTCAAGGCCGCCGGGGCCGAAGCGATGATCGCCCGTGCGTTTGAAGGCCGCGAGACCCAGGCGATCTTCATGGCGGCGCTGTTTGGCGGGCTTGCCCCGTTTTGTTCCTGTGAGGTCATTCCCTTTATCGCCGGGCTTTTGGCGCTGGGCGCGCCGCTGTCTGCGGTCATGGCGTTCTGGCTGTCCTCGCCGCTGATTGATCCGCCCACATTGCTGATCACCGCTGCTGCCCTTGGATGGCCGTTTGCGGTGGGAAAGGCGATTGTCGCGGTGGGCCTGGGTCTGTTTGGTGGCTTTGCCGTCCGGGCAATGGTCGGGGCCGGCGCATTTGGCGATGTGTTGCGGCCGCGCAAATCTGCGGGCTGTGGTTGTGGGCCAAATCCGTTGGAGGGACGCCCGGTATGGAAGTTCTGGACCGAAGAAAAACGGCGCGGCGAATTCCGGGCACAGATGATCGAGAACATAGTGTTCCTGGCGAAATGGCTGGCGCTGGCCTATGTGCTTGAGGCGCTTTTGGTCACCTATGTGCCCGCTGATGTGATTGTGCGATTGGTTGGCGGCGACGGTGTTGTTCCGGTGGTGATCGCGGCCTTTGTGGGGATGCCGGCCTATCTCAACTCTTATGTTGCGCCGCCGCTTTTGGCGGGGCTGGTGGAGCAAGGCATGACATCCGGCGCAGCAATGGCGTTCATGATTGCCGGCGCGGTCAGTTCGGTGCCGGCCATGGCGGCGGTCTGGTCGCTGGTGAAGCCACGGGTGTTTTTCACCTATCTCGGACTGGGGGTCAGCGGCGCGATTTTTGCCGGCTTGGTCTTTGGCACGCTTTATTAAGCGGCGCGCCGGGGCGCACAGGTTGGATTTGCGTTCAGGCCACGCAGGCCTTGAGGGGGCCAGCCCCCTCAAAACCCCCGGCGTATTTCAAAAGAGAAGAAGCCCGCCGGTGGTTAGAACATGTCGTTTGGCAGGATCGGCAGCAGGCGGGAGAAACGGCGCAGTTTTTCCAGCGGGTACGGCAAGACAAAGCCTCTGCGTTCTCTTGCGGGCAGGGCCGCATTTCTTGTGGCTTGTGCGGTCCATGTGGCGGCCTTTGATGGGTCGCCGGTCTGGTCCTTGCCCAGCCATTTTTGCGCCAGTTGCTGCCGCAGGGCGCTGATTTCTGCCTTGCCGTCAAAGGCGATGGAGGCTTCGGTATCCCAGCGCAGCGAGCGGCCGTTCAGATTGGCAGAGCCGACAATGCCGATCCGGTCGTCGACCAATGTGACCTTGGAATGGACATAGACCGGCCCGGCGCCGTGGATTTGCGGGCTGTCGGGGTCTGCGGGATAGGGTTGCGCCGGGGCGATGATGGCCGTGCGTGCACCATAGGCGCGTTCCAGCCGGATCAATCCGCGCATTTGCAGGGCATGGGCGTGGCGGGCATCCCAGCCGTCGTCGCCGCCAAACAACACGCGCTCGGCGAAGGGGGGCAAGATCAGGATCAGGTTCAGGTCGCGGTGGTCCGCTGCCCGGACCAACGCGTCGATCACCGGGCGGTGGCGGAGGAACTGCGTTTCAATATAGAGGCTGGCGCGGGCGCTTTGGATTGCCTCAATCACGGCGGTTTCGTTTTCGCGGATTTTCGGGCGGGGGCCCAATCGGGTCAGTCCCGGGCAGGCAATTGACAATGTCCGCAGCAGACGAGGGCCGGAATGCGGCTGGGTTTGGGGTGGCTGTAACGGTGTTGCGTCGTCGTTCACCGGGGGCGTGCAGTTGCGCGCGGCGTTCCAGCTGTCGGCGAAATGCGCGGCGAGATCACGGCAAAATGCGCCATCGGCGCGGACCGATACGTCGTGCCAGGTGTCTTCGGGATTGCGGTCATGGTCGGGGGTATCAAAGCGGCGTTCATTGATGTCCAATCCGCCAATGATACAGGACTGGTCATCGACCACGGCGAATTTCTGATGGATGGTGACCGGGCGCAGGTGATTGGTCCCGCGCAGAGCGGCCCGTTCCACCGGTGTCAGATCATCGGGGTCTTGCGTGCGCATTTCCGCCAGACGTTTTTGCAGCCGGTCGCGCATCGCCAGCCGCCAGAACAGGCCGGCGCTTTGGCCATGCGGGGCGCAGAGGATCTGGGCGTCGCCTGATACGCAGCGTTGCAAATGGCGCACGGCCCGCCAGGAGTTTTGATGCAGATCCGGGGCAAAGATCGGGTCGAAATCGGCCAGCAAGACCCGGAGGGCAACGCCCCGTGCGGTGACATCGGCCAGCAGATCGGCCCAGGTGTCGAGCCCACGGTCGCGCAGCCCCGGATCGCGCAGTCGGGTGCGCGGATCAAAGATGCGGAAGGACATCCAGACCTTGTGTTCGGCCTCATCCACCAGCCGCTCCAGCGCGGGAAAGGCCTGGGCGGCGGTGATCAATGGGGTGATGGGTGTGGTGTCTGTCATGATCTGCGCCGACGTAGTGTGCTCTTTAGTTCGTGCAAGCTGAAGGCGCCAAACACCTGGCCAAAGATGAAATAGGCCAGCGAGCCGAGCAGGATCAGCGCGGCCAGTGCCGGATAGCGGATGTAGTCCATCACCAGATAGCGCCCAAGTGCCGCATTCAGCCCCCAGAGCACCAGCCCCATGGCCAGAGATGCGGCGATGATCCGCCAGATGCGGCGGCGGAACCGGGCATCGAACCGGGCGGTGTCGCCAAACCGGCGCGCGCCGACCGCCAGAAGGACCACCATCGCCCATCCCGCCAGCGACGTGGCAATCGCCGGGGCGATCCAGCCCAAAGCATAAGACAGGCCGATCGCAATCACCGCATTGATCGCCATCGCCCAAAGCGCATAGCGGAACGGGCTGCGGGTGTCTTCGCGGGCGAAAAACAGCGGTTGCAGTAGTTTTTGCAACACAAAGGCGGGCAGGCCGAGGCCATAGATGGCCACCGCGACGGCGATGGCGGCGCTGTCGTCGGGGCCTGTGGCGCCGCGTTCGAACAGGACCGATACCAACGGCAGCGGGATCACCACCAAGGCCACCGCACAGGGTAGGGTCAGGGCCAGAGATATTTCACCGGCGCGCGACAGGGCTTCGCGTGCTCCTGTGTCGTCTGCGGCCTTCAGGCGGCGGGACAGATCCGGCAAAAGGACAATCCCGACCGCAATCCCCACCACACCCAGGGGCAATTGATAGAGCCGGTCCGCCGCATAGAGCCAGCCAACTGCATTGGCAAAATGCGAGGCCACCTGCTGGCCGACCAGCAGGTTGATCTGCATCACGCCGCCGGCCAGCGCCGCGGGCAGGGCAACGATGGCCAGACGTTTCATGTCGGGTGTCAGGCGCGGGCGCTGCCATTGCAACCGGAACCCGGCGCGGCGCACCGCCACCCAGACCAGCGCCAGCTGGGCGATCCCGGAAAATGGCACGGTCCAGATCAGCACCTGGGCAATTGGCCCGTCCACCAGCGCAGCAATGCCCATCGTGACCAGCACAAAGACGTTCAACAGCACCGGCGCGGCGGCGGCGGCGGCAAAATGGCCAGCGGCATTCAACATGCCAGAGCAAAGCGCCGCCAAGGAAATGAACAGGATATAGGGAAATACGATCCGGCCGAAATCCACCGTCAGATCAAAGCGTTCATTGCCGGAAAATCCCCCCGCCGTGGCCCAGACCAGCACCGGCATGAAGACCAGCGCCAGACCCGTCAAACACAAAAGGACAAAGGCCAGTCCCGACATCGCTTCCGAGGCAAAGCCATCCGGGTTTTCACCGGCCTCCAGCCGTTTGGAAAACATCGGCACAAAGGCGGCATTGAACGCGCCTTCGGCAAAGAACCGGCGAAACATATTGGGCAGACGAAAGGCCGCAACAAAGGCATCCATCACCGGGCCGGGGCCAACCAGCCCGAGGATCATCACCTCGCGCGCGACGCCCAGAACCCGGCTCATCAAGGTCCAGAGGCCGACGGTAAAGATGCCGGAAATCAAACGGATGGGTTTCATGTGTCAGCCGGTCCTTGCGCGCATGGGACCGGCTTAGCCTATTGGCTGTTGCGGCGGAAGGGGCGGCGGCCCCGACCTGACAAATACAGCTGCGCGCACAGGGGCTAGGCGCTTGACGACAGTTTCATTAGGATCAAACCGGCAAAGATCAGCGCCGCCGCCGCCACCCGCAGGCCGGTCACCGGTTCGCCAAGCAGCGCAATCCCAAGGATAAAGGCCCCCAAAGCGCCAATTCCGGTCCAGATCATATAGGCGGTGCCCATCGGCAAAACGCGAATGGCCAGCGCCAGCAAGCCGAAACTGCCGATCATGAAGCCGACCGTGGCCAGACTGGGCCAGAGGCGCGTGAAGCCAAACGACAGCTTCATCGAATAAACCCAGCCGATTTCCAGCAAGCCAGCAATGAAAAGATAAATCCAGGCCATCAAAGCCCCCTTTGGTTCAACCGCCGGGCCGTCCCGGACATGCCTCCTCAGGATCACGATCAAGATCCGGGGCGAGGACGTGGCCTCTGGCCCCTTAATTAGGGATTTTTGGGTGTGTTGCCAACCGCAAACGCAAAAAAGCCCCGCCAGGCAAGGCGGGGCAAGTTGGTGCCAGCGCATAGCGCGCGGCACCGGCGGTGTGCCGTTTGTTTTTAAGGGATCTTTTGTCGTGGTGGTGTGGGCGCGTCAGTTCGGACGATGACCCATTTCGGCCCGGATCTGTTGGCGGAACACGTCGATCGGCACGGTTTTGCCTTCGCGTTTGATATGCCAATAGGTCCAGCCATTGCAGGATGGCGCGCCTTCCAATGCGGCGCCGACCTGATGGATCGAGCCGCGGACATCGCCACCGATCAACGTGCCGTCAGCGCGCACCTTGGCCTTGTGGCGTTTGTTGATCGAATACAGCTCCTCGCCCGGGCGCAACATGCCGCGTTCGACCAATTGGCCAAAGGGCACCCGTGGGGCCGCGCGTTTCGATGTGGATACTTCCAACACCTCGCGGTCAAATTTGCGGATCTTGCTCAACCGCTTTTCAGCGACCTTGCGATAGGCGGCTTCGCGTTCGATGCCGATGAAATCACGGCCCAGCATTTTGGCCACGGCGCCGGTGGTGCCAGTGCCGAAAAACGGATCAAGCACAACATCGCCCGGGTTGGTCGACCCGACCAGAACGCGATGCAACAGGGATTGCGGTTTTTGCGTTGGATGGGCCTTTTCACCAGCCTCGTCCTTTAGCCGCTCGCCGCCGTTGCAGATCGGCAGAACCCAGTCGCTGCGCATCTGGATGCCTTCGTTCAGCGATTTCAGCGCCTCATAGTTGAAGGTGTATTTTGCGCCTTCTTCCTTGGAGGCCCAGATCATGGTTTCATGCGCGTTGGTGAACCGCTTGCCGCGGAAATTCGGCATTGGGTTGGCCTTGCGCCAGATCACATCATTCAGGATCCAGTAGCCTTCGTTTTGCAACGCGGCCCCAACCCGAAAGATGTTGTGATAAGAGCCGATTACCCAGATCGCCCCATTGGGTTTGAGCAATCGGCGCGCCGCTTTGAGCCAGTCTTGGGTAAACCTGTCATAGGCGGCAAAAGAGGAAAATTGATCCCAATGGTCGTCGACAGCGTCAACGCGGGAATTGTCAGGGCGGTGCAGGTCGCCCTTCAGCTGAAGATTATAGGGCGGGTCGGCGAAAATCAGATCGACCGACGCCGCCGGCAAACTGTTCATCACATCGATGCAGTCACCAGATAGAATCGTATTAAGAGGGAGCGCCTGAGCGCTCTTTGCTTTGGTCATTGTCTTCATTTTCTGCCTCTGTCCCCGGTGCGTTATCGCACTCATTGGTTGCTGACAGGATGAGTCAAAGCTGATTCGCGGTCAATTTCTTTTTTGAATCAAGGGGTTAAGTTTTTGTCTTGATACAAGATGTTGTGTACAGGTTTGAACGAACGTCTATGGTGTGGGGTCACCCCCAAATGTATCAGCGCCTCTTTATGGCTTTTCGTCGGGTAACCTGCGTTTCGTTCCCAGCCATATCCGGGAAAGTGTTGCGCCAAATCCCGCATGACACAATCTCGCCTGATTTTCGCCACAATTGAGGCCGCCGCGATCGACACTGATCGGCTGTCACCTTTGACAATGGTGCGCGCAGGCAAGCAAAGGTCGCGGGGCACCATATTGCCATCAATCAACACATAGTCCGGCGCATGGGGCAGGGCGGCAATCGCACGGCACATGGCAATGTGACTGGCGCGCAGGATATTGTGGGTATCAATCTCTTCGACCGTGGCTTCGCCGATGCCAATCTCTGCGCTGGCTTCGATTTCGGCCAATATCGCGTCGCGCCGCTTTTCGCTTAACTTTTTGGAATCATTCAATCCTTTGGGAATGTTTCCGGGGTCAAACACCACAGCCGCGGCGACAACGGGCCCCGCCAATGGGCCGCGGCCGACCTCGTCAACGCCGGCGATACGGGCAAATCCTTCGGTGTGGGCCATGTCTTCAAAGCTGTAATCTGGATATGTCATCCGCTTGAAGTGGCGCGGTTGATCGCCTCTGGCAAGCAAAAAACCGAGCGCCCGGATCGGGGCGCTCGGGCGTGGTGCGGACATCAGGGGCGTACTGCCCGCACCTCTGCTCGACTGAATGCTGCGCGCTGGGCGTCAGGTGATGCGGAAACCTTTGGACCGCAGGCAGCGGGGCTTGTAGCCGTTGCGTGTCACCTTGTGACCATGTCTCCAGGTCTTGATCGACACTTTGCAGGACCGCGGCAGATATTCGGCGTGGCGATAGTTGCGGTTCAAACAGCGTGACGAAAGAATACGCTCGGATCCATGGCGGGTCTGGATCCGGGTCAGACAATATCCAGGCACCGGCGCCAGACGTTTTTTGCCGTATTTCTTCCCGTATTTCTGCCCATATTTCTTGTCGTGGTGCTTCTTGTAGTCTTGGCTGTGCGTGTTGTGCTGTTTCTGCATCTTGTGGTTTGCCAGTTCGTGCAACAGCAACAAGGTGCCTGCGCCGATGACGAATTTCTCAAAATTCCGATTTTCGGCAGCGGCGGGCACAGCCGAAAAAGAGGTGAGGGCAACGGCGGCGGCCATGATGGTGGAAATGAATTTACGCGACATTGAAAAGTCCTTTCTGCGTGAACTCCTGGATTTTATGAATGACCCGGTACTGTGCCGGACCAGCGATGCACCAACCCTGGCCCCGGCGCCGCAAGACAGGCAATAACAGGGCGTTGTTATTGGATAACACGCCTGTAAACCCCCTGTTGTTATTGAAAAACATCGGCAATGCGGGCAGGGTGAAGCCATGATGAAAATGCTCACATATCTCACGCTGGCGGTGGCGATTGGCCTGACACCGGCCCTGGCCGATGCGGCCTGTGTTGCGGAATACAAGGCCAAGCGGGACAACCCGCTGGCGCTGTTTTTCGACACCGCCCAGATCAACGGCCCCTGCACCAAGGCCAATGCGCAAACGCAGCTGCGGGCCATGTTGGCCCAACGCGGACTGACACTGCTCAAGGTGGTTTCGGTCGGTCAGGGCTAGGCTCTGTTGACCTTGCGCCCGACATGGTGCGTCATGCCAACCAAGAGCCGTGATCGCGGGGGACCCCATGAACGACATCGAAGAATTCGCCGCCGATGTGCGCCGCTCGGGCAACCGGGTGGTGCAAATCGGCGTGGCCGCCATTGTGGTGATCCTGTTGCTGGCGGCGGTCTTCTTGTTTCTGAACCTGCCGGACGCCAATGCGTTCAATGCGCGGGTTGAACGGATTTTCGTCGAAAACGACGCGTTGAACAGCGATGCGGAAATCAAACTTCTGGAAATCCTTGCGCTCTCTGGCACGGCGTTTTCCGAAACGCTGACATCTTATCGCATGGTGATTTTCGTGTTGCTGGTGTTCGCCACCGCGCTTTTGATCGCGGCTTTGGTGTTTCTGGTGATGCTGATTGCCATGAACCGCCGGATGGCACAGATTGAAAAGTCGGGGATTCAGGTGTCCTCCTTGATGATCAGCCGCGAAGAGCGCGCGGTTTACCTCAACAACATGGGGTTCAAACTGACAGATGCGGCGATGGAAACACTCTGTGTGCTGGCAGAGGCGCGGATGGATGACGATGTGCTGACCGGGGTTCAGATCGAGGCGATGATTTCCGGCAAATCCGAATCCGATTGCGAAGAAGCTTCGGGGGCGACGCGAATCAAACGGCTGCGCGATGGGTTGGGCAACCAATTGGTGAGCGAGCTGTTGGTCAAAAACATCGCCCGGCGCGGATATATGCTGTCGGTGGGCAAGGATGTCATACGGGTCTTGTAGCGCAGACCGCAGTCCCGGACATGATCCGGGACCTCAACCCGGGCTGTCAGCCAGATTTTAAGGAGGTCCCGGATCACGTCCGGGACCGTGCCGCCATTCCACGGCGACCAATGAAAAACCCGGCCAGCAATGTGCCAGCCGGGTGATATTTCAAACTGAGCCGGTTCAAATGAGCCGGTTCAGATGCCCGAAAGCTCCTGCTCCAGATCGGCCATTTCCGCGCCACCGGCCATCAGGCGGCGGATCTCGTCATGCTCCAGCTCGCCGGCCTTGCCCGCGCCGATCACCTGACCCAGTGCCAGAAACGTATAGCGGTCCGCCACCAGCTGGGAATGGATTTCGTTGTGGGTGATAAAGATGATGGCGATGTCCCCACGTTTGCGCACCCGCATCATGGTTTTCAGCACTTCCATCTGCTGTTTCTGGCCCAGCGCCGATGTCGGCTCGTCCAGGATCAGCACCTTGGCCCCGAAATAGATCGCCCGCGCAATCGCCAGCGTCTGGCGCTGGCCGCCGGACATGGTGCCGACCGCCTGTTGCGGATCAGAGATGTCGATGCCGATTTTCAGCATCTCGTCATGGGCGATCTTGTCCATCTCGTCCATGCGCAGAAGCCCGATCCCCTTGGGGCCGCGCAACAATTCGCGCCCCATAAAGAAGTTTCGGGTGACACTGATCAACGGGTTCACCGCCAGATCCTGATACACCGTGCCAATCCCGGCACTGCTGGCGTCGCGGGGGCTGCGGAATTTGACCGGTTTGCCCTCGACATAGATCTGGCCTGCGGTGGGTTCATGCACCCCGGCCAATGTCTTGATCAGCGTCGATTTCCCCGCACCGTTGTCGCCCAGAAGCGCATGCACCTCTCCGGGATAGACATCCAGGCTCACACCGTTCAGCGCCGTGAAGGGGCCGAATTTCTTTACGATGCCTTCGACCTTGAGATATGGTTCAGCCATGGGTCAAATCCCCCCGGTGATACGTTTGCGGATGCGTTCGTTGGCGAACACGGCGGCCAAAAGCACCACGCCGACAAAAACACGATACCAGGATCCATCCAGCCACGGGATGTAGAACACCGCATTGGCCACAAGGCCAAAGGTGACCGCCCCGAACACAACCCCGATCACCGAACCAAAGCCGCCGGTCATCAACGTGCCGCCCACAACCGCGATGGCGATGGCGTTCAGCTCCATCAGATTGCCCTTGGCGGCGTCAGCGGTATTGGTGTCAAACACCTGACAGGCCGCGAAAATGGTGGCGCAAAAGGCGGTGAACATGAACAGACCAACCTTGACCCGGTTCACCGGCACGCCATTGGCGCGGGCGGCGTCCTTGTTATCGCCGGTGGCAAAGATCCAGTTGCCCAGCTGCGTGCGCGACAGGATGATATAGGCCGCCCCGGCAATCACGATCCACCACACCACACGGGCATCGACACCGGTGACCCATTGTTCGCCCCGCCGGTTGAGGTTGAACCCCAGCTGGAACGCGATGTCATAGAGAAACCCAAATGCCTCGCCGCCAAAGATATCGGCGAACCAGCTGGTTTCCTTGAAATCCTCCAACCCGGAAATCTGGGTCGATTGGTTGATCAGGCGGAAACAGACCTCTGTTGTGCCGCGCAAGAAGAACAGGAACGCCAGTGACACGATGAAACTCGACAGGCCGGATCGCACCACAATCGTGCCGATCAGCCACCCCAGCGCCAATGTCATGGCAAGCGTGATGAAAAACGCGCTGAACGGCGTGGCCGCGCCCAGACCAAAGGGCAGGCCCCATTTCAGCATCATCGCAATCGACATGCCGGAAAATCCGATCATTGATCCGATGGACAGGTCAAATTCGCCGGCAATCATCAGCATCGCCGCGCCGGTGGCAATGATGCCGAATTGCGCAATGATCGCCAGGTTGTTCTTGATCCCCAGCGCGTTCAACGCATTGCCGTTCGAGGCGACGGTGATCGAAACGATGGCCACGATCATCACCACCATGGCCCCGGCTTCGGGGCGGCGGATCAGCCGTTGCAGCCTTGATTCCTGTTGTCGTCGGTCCGCTTCGCTTCTGTCGGACATGAATGTATCCCTCCCAAGATATGCCCAAAAATAGCACAGCCGGGACCAAAGCCCCGGCTGCGATTTATTCACATGCCACGCATGGGATCAGCGATTGATGCCTGCTTCGGCCTCGACGTTTGCGGCGTTGGACGCATCGACGAACCCGGGGCCGGAGGGAATATTGGCACCCGGCAGCATCCCGGCGTAGTTGTTGTAGAGGTGCAGAACCATGACCGGCATGAAGCCTTGCAGATATTGTTGCTGGTCGATGGTGTAGGACACCTTGCCGTCTTTGATCAGGTTGATCACGCCGGGCGACATGTCAAAACACGCCAGGTGAATGTCGGCGCCCACTTCTTCGACGGCGGCATAGGCCGCTTCACAGACATGCGGGCCAACCGCCAGAAGACCGTCGATGTCCGGGTCTGCCTGCAGCGCGGCGGCGGTGCGGGTCTTGATCTGGGCCGGGTCATTGGACACGTCAATCTGGTTCAGATCGGCCCCCATGGCATCAAAATACCCGGTGCAGCGGTCGACCAGCGCGGTGTTATAGGCTTCTTGGTTCAGGCAAAGACCCTTGGTCACGCCTTCGGCCTTGGCGCGTTCACCGGCCGCAAGGCCCGCATCGCGTTCCGGCTGGCCGACATGCATCAACGCGCCCACGGCTTTGGAAGATTCCAGACCGGAATTCATCGTGATGACCGGCACACCCGAATCGACGGCTTCCTTGATTGCGCCGCCCAGGGCGTCGGCGTCCGGCAGCGATGTGATGATGCCGTCGGGCTGCGTGGCCGAGGCGGCCTCGATCAGCTTGGCCATGCCAGACATGTCACCCGAGGGGTCATAGTTATATTCGATATCGGCCCCGATTGCCGCGCCGGCGTCACGCGCGCCTTTTTCCACAACGGGCCAGAACGGGTCTGTGCCTTGGGTGTGGGTGATGACGACATAGCGTTCCGCCACAACGGGTAGCGCTACCATCGACGCCGCCAATGCGGCGATCACTGTCTTTTTCATGTGTTTTCCTCCCTGGAAATTTTAGGTTTCTCTGACCTGCGGGTCGTTTTCGATCCGTCCATTTTGCCAATTGCGCGTTCCTCCCCGCGCAACTGGATGAAGTGTGGGCCGTTTTGCGTCCCTCTTCGAACGGGGCGATACCCCAGGTTGAGAACTCCTTCTTTGTGGCCGTGATCAAAAGAATCCCGGCGTTCCGAATTGTTGCAGCAGTTCAATATTTCAATCAAGTTGAAAAATATTTTCTTGCGGCGGCGCTCATCCGGCGGGGGCCAATCCCGGTGGCGCGAACCTCTTTCAAGCAGGGGCATTGATTTTTTTGGGCCCGGGGGATAGATATAGTCGATAAAAATAGTAGGAAATAAGATATGACCCAGACACTCCCAGCGCAGACCGGGGTTTATGAAACCCCAAATGCCAGCAAGTACCTGCAACAATTGTGCAAACATTTCGGCCACAAGATCCCGACCAGCTTTGACGACACCAGCGGCACATTGGATTTTGGCTTTGGCCGCGTGACCCTCGCCGCGGATGACAGCCGCCTTGTCGTTCAGATTCCGGGCGGCGACACCGAGGGTCTGGACCGCGCGCCAGAGGTGATCGACAAACATCTTGTGCGCTTCGCCTTCCGCGAGGATTTTCAGAACATGACGTGGTCACAGGCTTGATAACGGGCGCCCTTGCGGTGCCGGTGGCCCTTCGCATGGCTTGAGCCTGCGGGCGCGGCGGTCTATGTCTCTGCCATTGTTGCAGGAGCCCGCCATGCCCGTCTTTTTGTCCACCCGCGATGCCGATTTCGAGACGCAGTTTGCCACCTTGCTCGCGGCCAAACGCGAAGACAGCCCCGATGTCGATGACGTGGTTGCAGGCATCATTGCCGATGTGCGCGCGCGCGGCGATGCGGCGGTGCTGGCACTGACGGAAAAGTTTGATCGCATGGCGATCCGGGCGGATCAGCTGGCCTTTACCCCCGATGAAATCGAAGAGCATTGCGCCCGTGTCGGCGACGCTGAGCGTGCAGCGCTGCAACTCGCGGCCGACCGCATCCGCGCCTATCACAGCCGCCAATTGCCCGAAGATCAACAATGGACCGATGCCGCGGGCGCGACGCTTGGCTGGCGCTGGTCGCCGGTCTCTGCTGCCGGGCTTTATGTGCCGGGTGGTCTCGCGTCTTATCCGTCGTCGGTGTTGATGAACGCCATCCCGGCCAAGGTCGCGGGCGTGGGCCGATTGGCGATCACGGTGCCAACCCCGGATGGGGCGGTGAACCCATTGGTGTTGCTGGCGGCAAAAATTGCCGGGGTGGATGAGATCTATCGGATCGGCGGCGCCCAGGCGATTGCGGCCCTGGCCTATGGCACCGAAACCATCGCCCCGGTGGACAAGATTACCGGCCCCGGCAATGCCTTTGTTGCGGCGGCAAAGCGCCGGGTGTTTGGCAAGGTTGGCATCGACATGATTGCCGGTCCGTCGGAAATTCTGGTGATCGCCGACCGGGATAACGATCCCGACTGGATTGCGCTGGATCTGATGAGCCAAGCTGAACATGACGAAAGCGCGCAATCGCTTTTGATCACCGATGATGCCGATTTTGGCCGCGCGGTGGCGGCAGCGGTCGAAAAACGTCTGGAAACGTTGGACCGGCGCGCCATTGCGGGGGCCAGCTGGCGGGATTTTGGCGCGGTGATCACCGTGGATACCCTGGACGAAGCCGCGCGCCTGTCGGATCGGATCGCGCCCGAACATCTTGAACTTTGTGTCGCGGACCCGGTGTCGCTCAGCCAGAAAGTCACCCATGCGGGGGCGATTTTTCTAGGCCAATGGACGCCCGAAGCGATCGGCGACTATGTCGGCGGGCCAAATCATGTTCTGCCCACGGCGCGTTCGGCGCGGTTCTCATCCGGGCTTTCGGTGCTCGATTTCATGAAACGCACCACCATTTCCCAGTTCACGCCGGACGCTTTGCGCGCCTGCGGCCCATCGGCCGAGGTGCTGGCACATTCCGAAAGCCTGGAGGCACATGGGCTGTCGGTCACGGCCCGTTTGCGCAAACTGAACGGCTAAGAGCGGATCACAGGCGCGGATGGATTGCCCAAGGCGGATCAATCCGCTACCCAAGGTCAATCATCAGCCAAGCGAGGCCCGCAAGATGAGCTGTATCATCGAGATCAATCTGGACGATGCCAACCTGCCACCGCCGACGCCAGAAGTGGATCAGGAACGTAAGGTCGCGATGTTCGACCTGATGGAGCAAAATTCTTTTTCCCTGCCCCTGCGTGATGACCGGGCGGTGCCGCCGGGTCCGTATCGGCTCGATCTGTCGATCCGGGAAAAGCGGCTGGTGTTTACGGTCACCACCGAAGAGCGCAGCGATGTGGCGGAATTCCACCTGTCTCTCAGCCCGTTCCGGCAAGTGGTCAAAGATTATTTCCAGATCTGCAAAAGCTATTTTGATGCGGTCAAATCCCTGCCCGCCAGCCAGATCGAAACAATCGACATGGCGCGGCGCGGCATACACAACGAAGGCGCACGCATTTTGCAGGAGCGTTTGGAAGGCAAGGCAATTGTTGACACCGATACCGCGCGGCGCCTGTTCACGCTGATCTGCGTGCTACAGTTCGGAGGCTGACCCCGTGACCCTGCCGCTGCCGCAATCCATTCTGTTTTGCTGTGACCACAATGCCGTCCGTTCGCCCATGGCCGAGGCGATCATGAAAAAGCTCTATGGTCAAAGCACCTATGTGCAATCTGTCGGCGTGCGCAATGATCTCGAAGTGGACGGCTATGCCATCTGTGTCTGCAATGAAATCGGTGTGCAGCTTGATCGCCATCGGTCCCGCAGCTTCGACGAGATGGAACACCTGGGCGAGGCGCTGTCCTCTTTCGATCTGGTGGTCGCCCTGTCGCCGCTCAGCCGCGCCAAAGCGGAAGAGCTGACGCGGTGTTTTCACCTGAAAGTCGACTATTGGCCGGTTTTCGAACCCACCGATCACGGCACAAATCGCACGGACAAGCTTGCGGCCTATCGCAAGACGAGGGACGAGATTGTCGACCGCCTCAAGGCCACCTGGGGCGCGGATCGCGCCAGATCTTAAAACTGTTGTGCACTGCGCCTATATTGAACGCATGAAACACATTGCTTTTGCCGCCGCATTCGTCGTGACGCTGTTGCCCCTGTCCCTTTCTGCCCAGGAAGAGACAGACAAGGGCGAAAGCCTGATGGAACAAGGGGCCAGGTTGTTCTTTCAGGGGCTGATGGACGAAATGGAACCTGCGCTGAAAGAACTGGAAGGCATGGCCGATCAGGTCGAGCCGGGACTGCGCAGCTTTGCCGAGAATATGGGGCCTGCGCTGCGGGATCTATTGACCGAGGTCGAAGACTGGAGCGCCTATCACTCGCCCGAGGTCCTGCCGAACGGTGACATCATCATCCGCCGCAAGACCCCGCAAGAGGACCTTCCGCAAGATCGAAAAGATCCCCCGGAAGAGATCGACCTCTAGCCTGATCACGCATGGCTGTGCTGCCGCCGCTCGGCCATGGCCTGATGCAGGATCTGCCAGGCCGAACTGAGGAAAAGCGCCGCCATGATGCCGGCCACGATCAAGTCCGGCCAGCCGGTGGAGGTGCCCCAGACGCCAAGCGCGGCGAACAAAACCGCGACATTGCCAATGGCGTCATTGCGCGAGCAGAGCCAGACCGAGCGCACATTGGCATCGCCGTCCTTGTATTTCACCAGGATCATGACCGAAATCAGATTGGCGGCCAGCGCCATTGCCCCGACCACCCCCATCACCGGCGCATCCGGCACCCCGGGGCCAAAGACCTGATACAGGGTCGACCCCATGACCCAAACCCCCATGAGCAACAGGCTGATCCCCTTGCCCAAAGCCGCAAGACTGCGGGTTTGCAAAGAAGCGCCAATCACCGCCAGCGAAATGCCATAGGTCAAGGCATCCCCGGCAAAATCCAGCGCATCAGCCTGAAGCGCCTGTGACCCGGAAAAATGGCCAGCCGTCATTTCGACCACAAACATGGCGGCATTGATCGCAATCACCAGCCAAAGCCGACGTTTGTAATCCGTCGATACCCCATCGAATTTCGCATCGTGCCCGCAACAGCCTGCCATGGTCTTTCCTTCGAATCTACTCTCGACAGGCAATCTAATCCCTCTAGGGGCTGTAGGTTCAAGAGGCTTCAGACCCGTTTTTTCGATCAAAAAGATAGTCACCCGGTTTCGTCGCGCTGACGCGCGCCGACAGGCTGGGGGCCAGCCCCCAGACCCCCGGGATATTTTTGAACAGAAGAAGGCCTAGGTCCGCTCATCCGTTTCATCTGACCAGAAATATCCCGGGGGTGAGGCCGAAGGCCGAGGGGGCTGGCCCCCTTTTGACTGTGTGGCGTCGTTTACGGGTCAGGCGGGGGCGCGGCGGCGTCTGAATACCATCCGCAGGGCAGAGAAGATGAAGCCCAGAGCCAAGATCCCGGTCACAAATCCGGTGCCGGCAAAAACCACGCCTTCGAATGTGGCAGGCACCGCAGGCCTATAAGCCGACCAGGCGCGTTTCGTGACATCACTGTCGGTCATCCGTGTGGCCAGATAGGCTCGTGTGAACGGTCCTGCGCCTTGCAAAGCAGTGAGATCTGCCGAAAGCCGCGCGTGACGATCAAAGGTTCGCGCCATCGTCGTTGCGCGTTCGCGGGCCATTGCGCTGCCTTGTGCCAATTCCTGCAACGCGGCATCGCGGCTCAGTCCGACCTTGGCCGCGTCGGCGTCGAAATCGGCGACCACGCGGGACAGTTCATCCACCGCGCCGCCAAGCCGTTGGGTGTATTGTTGGGAGAACTCAGGAAATTGCGACAAGCCGGCCGCGCCGGTCAGACCGCCCGCCAATGTCAGTGCTCTTACGATCATTTTCTGCCCTGCCTGTTCCGAGACTCTGACAGTAAAGCCCGGACCATCATACGATCAAGGCCTGCCATCAGGTATCATCACTGACGGGCAGGCCGAAATCCGTGCTGCAGTGGCCTGTGAAACTGCGGCCATTGCCGCCCGGACCCACATGCACAAAGCAAAAGGTCCGGGGCATTGGCATGTCCCCGGACCTTGAATGCTGATTGTCTTGTTTCCGCCAGACCTAGAGCAGGCCGGCATAAATTGCCGCGATACGTTTGACGGCCTCTTCCGGCGGCAGCTCTTCTCTTTCGCCAGTGCGCCGCGATGTCAGCTCGACCACGCCGTTTTTCAATCCGCGCGGGCCGACGGTGATGCGCCAGGGCAGGCCGATCAGGTCCATGGTGGCGAATTTGCCGCCGGCGCGTTCCTTGCGGTCGTCATAAAGCGGATCGAGACCCAGTGCTTTCAGCGATGCATAAAGCGCGTCGCAGGCGCCATCGGCCTCGGCGTCGCCCTGTTTCAGGTTGACGATACCGCAATGGAACGGTGTCACACCTTCGGGCCAGATGATGCCGTTGTCGTCATGGCTGGCTTCGATGATCGCCCCCAGAAGGCGGGACACGCCAATGCCGTGCGATCCCATATGCACCGGCACCTTGTTGCCTTCGCCATCGGTGACGGTCGCGCCCATGGGTTCGGAATATTTGGTGCCGAAATAGAAGATCTGGCCAACCTCGATGCCGCGCGCGGTGCGGCGACGTTCCTCGGGCACCTGATTGAACAGCGCTTCGTCGTGGGTTTCGTCGGTGCGGGCATAGCGCGAGGTGAATTCGTCCAGCACCGCGCGGCAGGCCTCGTGGCTGTCGTGGTCGATCTCGCGGTTGCCGAATTTCAGATCGGTGATCTCGCTGTCATAGAACACCTCGGATTCGCCTGTGTCCGCCAGCACCAGGAATTCATGGGTGTCGTCGCCGCCGATCGGGCCGCTGTCGGCGCGCATCGGGATCGCTTGCAGGCCCATGCGCTCATAGGTGCGCAGATAGCTGACGAGGTGGCGGTTATAGGCGTGCAGCGCGTCTTCCTTCGTCAGATCGAAGTTATAGCCGTCCTTCATCAGGAACTCGCGCCCGCGCATCACGCCAAACCGTGGGCGGATCTCGTCGCGGAATTTCCACTGGATGTGATAGAGCGTCAGCGGCAGATCCTTGTAGCTGCCGACATGGCTGCGGAAGATGTCGGTGATCAGCTCTTCGTTGGTGGGACCATAAAGCATGTCGCGCTTGTGCCGGTCGGTGATGCGCAGCATCTCTTCGCCATAATCATCATACCGCCCGCTTTCCCGCCAGAGATCGGCAGATTGCAGGGTCGGCATGAGCAGGGGGATATGGCCGACACGTTGCTGTTCCTCGTGCACGATCTGTTCGATCCGGCGCAGCACCTTGTAGCCCAGCGGCAGCCAGGAATAGATCCCGGCGCTGGATTGTTTGATCATCCCCGCCCGCAGCATCAGCCGGTGGCTGACAATTTGCGCCTCGGCGGGGTTTTCCTTGAGAACCGGCAGAAAATAGCGGGACAGGCGCATGCGGGGTCGTCCTTTGGGTCAAAACAGGGGGCCATTCAGGCTTTCCCGAACGTTTTGATCCATGTCGCCAGTTTTGGCAAGCGACGCAGGCGATTCAGCCAGAGCGCCCGGGTTGCCCGGCGTGTGGCGCGCCGCATCTTTTTCCGGTTCTCGGCGTGTTCCTTGTGCAACCTGCGTTTCATTTCCGCAAATATCGCCTGTTCGCGGCGGTATTCGGTTTCTGGTTGGCGGGTGCAGAGTGTATGTGTGGTCAGGATTATCATGGCTGCGGACCTCCTGTTTCTGGAAATGCGCCGGAATCGCGGGCCACAAAAGCGGGTGTTTTCGTGACTGACGTTTCAAAAATGAAAATGTCGTGGGACGATTTGGCGCTGTTTCTGGCGATTGCCGATGCCGGCGGATTGGGCGGTGCGGCGCGTCTGACCGGGGTCAGCCAACCGACCCTGTCGCGTCACATGGCGCGGTTGGAGGCCGGGTTGGCCAAGCGGCTGTTTCATCGTGGTGCCCGGGGCTATGCGTTGACGGCCGAGGGGCGGGCGTTGGTGCCGCAGGTGCGGGCGTTGAAACGCGGGGCCGAAGGGATCGAGGTCTGGGCGCAGGAGCGTGCCGCCGCGCGTCCGGTGCGGTTTTCCGCCGGCACCTGGTCGTCGCTTTGGATCGCCGGACGGATCGGCCGGGTCTGGGATGTCGGTGCCAGCTGGCGGCCTGTGTTCCTCAGCGCGGATGCCAAGATGGACATTGCAAGACGCGAGGTCGATGTCGGCCTGCGCAATCTGCAACCGGATCAGCCATGGTTGGCGGCGCGCCCCTTGCGTCAGATCACCTATGCCGCTTTTGCGCGGGACGGCGATGTGCGCGGCTGGGTGGTGTCGGGGCATCCCGCACGTCCGACCCCATCGGCCCGCTGGACCCGGTCACATCATGGCAATGACATCACCGCCGAGGCCAATGATCCACGGCTGGCGGCGCAATTGGCGCAACAGGGGCTGGGGCGCATTGTCTTGCCGGTCTTTGCCGCAGATCTGGTGCCGGGATTGTTGCGGGTTTCGGATGATATCGACGTGTTGGCGCACCGCGAATGGCTGGTCAGCCATCAGGACACCCGCAATGACCCGCCGGTGCGCGCGGCGCTGGATGCGCTGGCCGAACTGCTGGGGGGATGATCCGCGCCGGCGCGGTGCAGTCTGCGGGCCGGCGGCGGCCCACCACACCCAAAGCCTCATCCAAAACCGCAACAAAGACGGCCAATCCCCGCTCTTGAAGCCGCCACTCTTGAAACCCAATGCGCAACGCGCGATGTAGCGAAGGACAGGAACCGCAAACCGCGCAAACAGAAGGTGACCCGATGGCCTTGCCCGTACAGGATCAGTTCAAATATTGGGGCGTCACCGCTGTGGTGTTTGCCGTTGTGCTTTGGTTTCTGGGCGACGTGCTCTTGCCGTTTGTTCTGGGGGGGGCGATTGCCTATTTCCTCGACCCGGTGGCGGACCGATTGGAAAAGATGGGTTTGACGCGGCCCGCATCGGTTGCGGTGATCACCGTGCTGGCGCTGGTCCTGTTCATCGTCATGGCCTTGCTGGTTGTGCCGACGCTCGTGGCCCAGGCGATTGACCTGATCGACATCGCGCCAACCCTGTTCAGCAATCTGCGCGATTTTCTGGTGGCGCAATTCCCGGATCTGGTGGATTCTGAAAGTACCCTGCGCCAGTCGCTGATCGCGGTCGGCGAAAAGATCCAGTCTTATGGCGGCAAGCTGCTGGAAACCCTGCTGACCTCTGCGGCGTCGATAATCAACATCGTCCTGTTGTTTGTGATCGTGCCGGTTGTGGCGGTCTATCTGTTGGTGGATTGGGACAATATGGTGGCGCGGGTTGATGATTTGTTGCCGCGCGATCATGCGCCGGTCATTCGCCGCCTTGCTGCGGACATCGACAAGACGCTGGCCAGCTTCATTCGCGGCATGGGGACCGTTTGCCTGATTCTGGGCACCTATTATGCGGTGGCACTGATGCTTGCGGGGCTGCAATTCGGGTTGGTTGTCGGCTTCATCGCCGGGTTGATCACCTTTATTCCCTATGTGGGGGCGCTGGTTGGCGGGGCCTTGGCGGTGGGTCTGGCACTGTTCCAATTTTGGGGCGATTGGTTGTCGATTGCGATTGTCGGGCTAATCTTTGTTGTCGGACAGATCATCGAAGGCAACTTCCTGACACCCAAGCTGGTGGGATCGTCCGTCGGGTTGCATCCGGTTTGGCTGTTGCTGGCGTTGAGCGTCTTCGGCTCGCTTTTCGGTTTTGTCGGGATGTTGGTTGCTGTGCCGGTTGCGGCGGCGTTGGGGGTGGTGGCACGATTTGCCACACGGCAATACCTCGACAGTCGGCTGTATCGCGGGCAATCTGAATGATGGTCGTGTGGAAGGCCGGGGCACTTGAACATGACGACACAATTGAAATTCGATTTGGTGACTCGCCCGGCACTGGGGCGCGAGGATTTTTATGTCTCGCCGTCCAATGCGCTGGCGCTAAGCCTGATTGACGGTTGGCGCGACTGGCCGAACCGCAAATTGGTGCTGACCGGCCCGCCGGGCAGCGGCAAAACCCATCTGGCGCATGTCTGGGCCGAAGATGCCGGGGCGCGCATTGTTTCCGCAGAAGATCTGCCGGATGTGAGCGTCGCGGAATTGGCGCAGGCGCCGCTCTGTATCGAAAACGTGCAGCGCGCCGCCGGCAACGGCGATGCTGAGGCCCATATGTTTCACCTGCATAATCTGGTGCTGGCCGAGGGCCATGCGCTGTTGATGACGGCGGTTGAGGATCCGGTGCGCTGGAACCTGACATTGCCGGATCTGCAAAGCCGCGCCCAGGGGACACAGGTGGTGGCGTTGAACCCGCCGGATGATGCCTTGCTTGGGGCGGTGCTGGGCAAATTGTTTGCGGATCGCCAACTGGGCCCTAATCCCGACGTTGTGCCGTATCTGGTGCGCCACGCGCCCCGCTCCTTTGTTGCGGCGCAGGCGATTGTTGCGCGGCTGGATGATCTGGCGATGGCCAGCGGCAAACCGATAAGCCGCGATATGGCGCGCCGGGTGCTGCGCGAAATTCCCGAGATCGAGGACTGAGATCCCGGCTCTTTCCCCGGCCCTGTCGCCGCCGTTTCGGGAAGGGCGGGCCGGAATTCACAACCGCTTTTGATCTATCGCGGTGTTCCGGCCATTCCCCGCCGCCAGATTGGCGCGAATTGCGCGGTCTTTTGCTGAAATCCGCAAAAAATAAGGGAATTTTGGCCAATTTCTTGACGATACGCGGTCTGGGCCTAGCTCTTTTCACATCGAAAGCGTCGCAATCCTGTGGCGCTGACGTTGTTTTGAAGGAGTAGAACCATGCTTGGATGGGCCGTTACATTCCTTGTTGTTGCACTGATTGCCGGCGTGCTCGGCTTTGGTGGGATTGCTGTCGCTTCGGCAGAGATTGCCAAGATCATTTTCTTCATCTTCCTGGTGCTGTTTGTCATCGCGATGGTGATGCGTGCCTTGCGGGGCCGCCCGCCGGTCTAAGCGCCAGAGCGCCGCAACAAGATATCCCGACATGATGGCCGCAAGGCCGCTGAACTGGCCATAGGGCCGATACCGGCAGGATCTGCCGGGCCCATGGCTGTGACCACTGAACCTAAAATGAGAGAGACAGGAGAAACACAAATGGCGACCAAGGAAGAATTGGAAGAACAGTTGCGAATTGCCCGCAAGGACATCGAGGCATTGGCCGGAATGGCCAGTGACACGGCGCGTGATCAGGTGGCCAACGGCGCTGATCTGGCCAAGGCGCAATTGGAGCATCTGTCCGATGAAACCCGCGCGCTTTATGACAATGCCCGCAGCCAGGGGGCGCAATTGCGCAGCGCAACCGAGGATCACATCCGCGCCAATCCGCTGGCGACCGTTGGCATGTCTTTTGCCGCCGGATTTGTTCTGGCCGGGCTTTTGGGGCGCAAATGACCGGGCTTGAGGGCATCGTGCAGGACCTGACCCGTGGGATGATCCATGACGGGGCCGCTGTTGCCCGGCAAGAAGCGAAAAAGACCGCCGCCAAAGCCGGCGCCCTGGCGGCGGTCTGGGCGGTGGCCATTTTCCTGGTCTGCCTGTCATTGGTCTGCGCTGCGTTTGGTCTGTTCTTTGCGCTGAATCCGGTGTTTGGCCTTGTGGGCGCGGCCTTTGCCGTGGCGGGGGTGGCGTTTGTGCTGGCTCTGGTCCTGCTTCTGGCTGTGCGTTTGCGGTCGTTGACGACCTCGTCCTCTCACGGATCTGGCCATCACGGCCCGCCGGGGTTGCATTCCGCCGGGGCGGGGGGCAAATCCGGGGACCACAGTGGCGCGAATTCACCACAAGCCCAGGCCGGTGTCGCCGCTGCCGGGTTTCTGACCGGGTTGCTCACCGGGCGCGGATAAACAAACTCTTTTGTCTGAATGTTGACCCCTGGTGGCAGTCTGGGCCATATGGTTCAAAATACCACCGGGGAAGCGCATGGAAGTTACGAGCGAAACTGCGGCGCAGGATTTTGGCCCCTTTGGCCGGGCCCTGTTTGATGATCCTAGCGCGCGCAAGCTTGCCCGTGTCGGTGTGGTGGACATTGGGTCCAACTCTGTCCGGCTGGTGGTGTTTGATGGCGCGGCGCGCTCTCCTGCTTATTTTTACAATGAAAAAATCATGTGCGGCCTTGGCGCGGACATGTCCGAAACCGGGCTTCTGAACCCCGAGGGGCGCAAACGTGCGCTGTCGGCGCTGCGCCGGTTCCAATATCTGGCACGCGGCATGGATTTGCCGCCGCTGACGGCGGTGGCGACCGCAGCGGTGCGCGATGCGTCGGATGGGCCGGAATTCTGTGATCAGGTGCTGCGGGAATGCGGTCTGAAAATCCACGTCATTGATGGCGAGGAAGAGGCCCGTCTGTCCGCCCAGGGTGTGCTTCTGGGCTGGCCCGGGGCCTATGGTCTGGTCTGTGACATTGGCGGCTCGTCTATGGAACTGGCCGAGATCAACGACGGCAATGTCGGTCGGCGCGTGACCTCACCCCTGGGGCCCTTGAAATTGCGCGATATCCCCGGCGGATCGAAGGGCCGCAAAGCCCATATCAAACTGGTGGTGGATGCGCTGTTTGACAAGATGGGACCACAGGCGAACCGGCTGTTCCTGGTTGGGGGCTCCTGGCGGGCGATTGCCCGGATTGATATGGAACGGCGCGGCTATCCCCTTCATGTGCAACATGAATATCGTATGACCACAGCATCGGTGCGCGAGACGGCAAAATTCATTGCCGGCGAGGATCTTGAAGAGCTGCGCCAGAATTGCAGCCTGTCGTCGTCGCGTATGGCGCTGGTGCCTTTTGCGGCCGAAGTGCTGAGCCGTCTGGTCCAGACCTTCCGCCCCAAGGACATTGCCGTGTCCAGCTATGGCATCCGCGAGGGCCTGCTCTATGAACAGATGCCCCAGCGTCTGCGTGACCGTGACCCGCTGATCGAGGCCTGCCTGTTTGCCGAGGCCAAGGATGCCCGGCTTCCGGGGTTTGGCCGCGATCTTTATGATTTCATTCTGCCGTTGTTTGCCAATGCGTCGGCGCCAAAACTGCGCCTGGTAAAGGCCGCCTGCCTTTTGCACGATGTCAGCTGGAGGGCGCACCCGGATTACCGCGCCGAAACCTGTTTCGACAATGCCACACGCGCCAATCTGGGCGGGCTGAAACACTCGGAACGCGTGTTCCTGGGGCTGGCCTTGCTGCACCGCTACAAGAACAAGCGCACCGGCACCCGGTTCGAGGAACTTTTTGACCTGCTGGACGAAAAATCCCTGCAAGAGGCCGAGGTTCTGGGCAAAGCGATGCGATTTGGCGCGATGCTCTGGATGTCAGAGGGCGGGCATATCGGCGAATTGGACTGGCGGCCAAAGAAAAAGATACTGAGCCTGCGGTTGAGCGAAGGCGCATGGCCGCTTTATGGCGAGGTCGCCGAGGCCCGGTTCATGTCGCTGGCGGCGTCGCTGGGGGCAACTGTGGATGTGAAATTGGCGCTCTAGGCGATTGGCACTTCGGGTAACCCGGGCAACTACACCGGCGCGGCGGGGCCTTAGTCGCCGGGTCGTTCGCCGACATCGCCAACCCACCAGGCGCGTTTGATCCCCTGATAGATCAACACCTCTGATCCAACGGGAAATTGCGCCACATCCGCGCGTTTGTGCATCATGCTTTCGCCTTCGCGCCCGCTGCTTTCGCGCCAGGTCAGGCGACAGCGCGACTTTTTGTTCACCCGGACGTTGGTGCGTTTCAGCCCGGTCACCTTGGCCATTTCGCGGGTGCCATAGCGGCGCGCACGCACCGCCGCCACCGACCAGCGCCCGGCATACCAGCCAAATCCCAGCGTCAGCGCGCCAAAGATCAAACCGATCACCTGGGCGATGCGCGAGCCTGATTTATGCTCGCCCTTGCGCAATTCGGTCCTGTGCGGTTCGGTTTCCAGATACCAGATTGGCAGCGTGCTGCCGATTTGACCCCGATTGTACTGGCCGCTGCTCACCGAACGGTTGATCTGGATCTCTTCGCCGCGGTCGGTGACAAAATCCAACACAAGGTAGTAATCGACACTGCGGTCCCCGTCGCTGTCGGTGCTTTCGGTGAAATATTTGTCGGACACCGTGGCCAGGGTTTCCCGGCCTTCCAGTTCGAACCGCTCCGCGACACCCAATTGCCAGGAGCTGATCAGCGTCAGGATGATCAGGGGCACGGCGAAAGCCACGGCAAACCATCCCCCCATCCGAAGGAACAGCCGCCACACTGAAACTGGGTCTTTTGCCAAATCTGCCATGGCGCCGACATTGCCGTGCCTGCATCCGCCAATCAACCCTGTCGTGGCTAAAGCTGCATACCGGCTTTCCCTTGGGCCATACATTCGCTAGACCAAACCAAACCCACGACCACAGCGGAAAGACCCCATGGCACTGGAAAAAACATTCGACGCAACGGCATCGGAACAACGGATTTACGCAGCATGGGAGCAGGTCGGGGCGTTTCGCGCCGGGGCCAATGCGCGGGATGGCGCGTCGACCTATTGCATCATGATCCCGCCGCCGAATGTGACCGGCGTTCTGCACATCGGGCATGCCTTCAACAACACGTTGCAGGATATCCTGATCCGCTGGAAACGGATGCAGGGGTTCGACACGCTGTGGCAGGCGGGCACCGACCACGCCGGCATCGCCACGCAAATGGTGGTAGAGCGCAAGCTGGCCGCCGAAGGCAAACCGCCGCGCCGTGATTGGGCGCGCGATGATTTCACCGCCGAAATCTGGAAGTGGAAGCAATCGTCGGGCGACACGATCGTGAACCAGTTGAAGCGCCTCGGCGCTTCCTGTGATTGGGATCGCACGGCCTTTACCATGTCCGGCGCGCCAAACGCGCCTGCGGGCGAAGAGGGCAATTTCCATGACGCGGTGATCCGGGTCTTTGTCGAAATGTACAACAAGGGCCTGATCTATCGCGGCAAGCGGCTGGTCAACTGGGACCCGCATTTCGAAACCGCGATTTCCGATCTTGAGGTCGAGAATGTCGAAACGCCGGGCCATATGTGGCATTTCAAATACCCGCTGGCCGGTGGGGCGACCTATGAATATGTCGAGAAAGACGAAGACGGCAATGTGACGCTGCGCGAAACCCGCGATTACATCTCGATCGCCACCACACGGCCGGAAACCATGCTGGGCGACGGCGCGGTTGCGGTGCACCCCAGCGACGAACGCTATGCGCCGATTGTCGGCAAGCTGTGTGAAATCCCGGTCGGGCCCAAGGAACACCGCCGCCTGATCCCGATCATCACCGATGAATACCCGGACAAGGATTTCGGCTCTGGCGCGGTGAAAATCACCGGCGCGCATGATTTCAACGACTATCAGGTCGCCAAACGCGGTGGCATCCCGATGTACCGTCTGATGGACACCCGCGGGGCAATGCGGGCCGACGGCGCGACATATGCCGAGGCCGCGACAATCGCCATGGCCGTGGCCAAGGGCGAACGCACGCTGACCGAAGCCGAGGCCGACACAATCAACCTTGTGCCTGACGACCTGCGCGGGCTGGACCGGTTCGAGGCGCGCGATGTTGTCGTGCGGCAGATCACCGAAGAAGGTCTGGCGGTGATGGTGGAGGTCCCGGAACAAGTCCGGGACGAGGCCGAGGGCGATGGCACAGCCCCGGACACCGATCCGGGGCCTCAGTTCATCCCCTACGTCGAAAACAAGCCGATCATGCAGCCCTTTGGCGACCGCTCCAAAGTGGTGATCGAGCCGATGCTGACCGACCAATGGTTTGTCGATACGGACAAGATCGTTGGCCCGGCACTGGATGCGGTGCGCGAGGGCGAGGTAAAGATCCTGCCGGAGAGCGGCGAAAAAGTCTATTACAACTGGCTGGAGAATATCGAGCCTTGGTGTATCTCGCGCCAGCTGTGGTGGGGTCACCAGATTCCGGTTTGGTTCGACGCCGATGGCAACCAATATTGCGCCGCGACGGAAGCAGAGGCCCAGGCCAAGGCGGGCGCTGATGTGGCGCTCACACGCGACCCCGACGTGCTCGACACCTGGTTCTCTTCCGGTCTCTGGCCCATCGGCACGCTGGGCTGGCCCGAAGACACCGAGGCGCTAAAGAAATACTTCCCGACCTCGACCTTGATCACCGGGCAGGACATCATTTTCTTCTGGGTCGCCCGGATGATGATGATGCAGCTCGCCGTTGTCGATCAGATCCCCTTCGATACCGTCTATCTGCATGGCCTTGTGCGCGACGCCAAGGGCAAGAAGATGTCGAAATCGACCGGCAATGTCATCGACCCGTTGGAAATCATCGACGAATACGGCGCTGATGCGCTGCGCTTCACCAATGCGGCCATGGCCAGCCTTGGCGGTGTTCTGAAACTCGATATGCAGCGGATCGCCGGGTATCGCAATTTCGGCACCAAGCTGTGGAATGCCGCCCGTTTTGCCGAGATGAACGGCGCGGTCGGCAGCGATGGCACCATCCCGGACGCGACTTTTGCGGTCAACAAATGGATCATCGGCGAAACCGCGCAGGTGCGCGGCGTGGTCGACAAGGCGTTGGAAGAATTCCGGTTCAACGACGCCGCGCAGGCGCTGTATGCCTTTGTCTGGGGCAAGGTCTGTGACTGGTATGTCGAGTTCTCCAAGCCGCTGCTGCTGGACGGCGACGACGCCACCAAGCTTGAGACGCAAAAGGTCATGGGCTGGGTCATTGACCAATGTCTGATCCTGCTGCACCCGATCATGCCCTTCATCACCGAGGAGCTTTGGGGCACCTTGGCCGACCGTCAGACCATGCTGGTGCACACCGATTGGCCGACCTATGGCGCGGACCTGGTGGATGCTGACGCTGACCGCGAAATGAACTGGGTGATCGAAGTGATCGAAACCACCCGGTCGGTGCGGGCGCAAATGCATGTGCCTGCCGGTCTGCATGTGCCGGTGCTGGTGACCCAGATGGATGAGGCGGGCAAAGCCGCCTGGGCGCGCAATGAAACGCTGATCAAACGTCTGGCGCGGATCGACAGCCTGACCGAGGTCGATGCCTTCCCCAAGGGGTGCGCCACGCTGCCGGTGACGGGGGCGACCTTTGGTCTGCCGCTGGCCGATATCATCGACGTGGACGCCGAAAAAGCGCGGCTGGAAAAAACACTGGGCAAGCTGGCCAAGGAATTGGGCGGGCTGCGCGGGCGGTTGAAGAACCCGAAATTCGCCCAAAGCGCGCCGGAAGAGGTGGTCGAGGAAACCCGCGCCAACCTCGCCGCGCGCGAAGAGGAAGAGGCCAAGCTGAAAGACGCGTTGAAACGGCTGAGCGAGATCTAGGCCTGATCCTAGGCTGGGGAACTGGAACAGATGGCTGCCACGGGTGTGCGGCCATCTGGCCTTGGAAGGTTTTCAATCGCGCTCGTTCACTCTGCGGTGCGAATGCCCCAGGACTGATAGGCTGATCTGCTGTCATCACAGGGCTCAAGTGAAAGCGCCTTGATCTGATTGGCGTCACTGCGGCCCGACCGTGTGTCTGTCCCAAGCGTGAAACACATGTCGGGCGCAGAGACGGGGGTGATATTGCCTTCGCCCGCGAAGACAAAGCTCTGTGCTGCTGTCCCGTCGCATGCCGCAAGTATCAGCGCGCTGCCGGCTGTCGCCGACGGTACTTCGGCACAGACATCGAATTCGGTCATATACAAAACGTTGTCAGGAAATTGTGCCGTGTCCCATGTCTGGTCGACACCAAGCGTGCCGCCGGGGCTGTAGCAGGTATGCCCTTGCAGACCGTCGGCGGGGTCGGCGTCTGCCTCGCGGCCACCTGCAATATCCAGACAATATCCATTTTGGGTGTTGTCCAATTTATCCAGCAGATAGATCTCGACCTTTTCGGCCTGTGCCGCGCCTCCGGCCAGTAACGCGCCAATAAGGAGCGGGGCGATCATTGGAGTCATGCTACATTCCCTTCAAGAGTCTCGCTGATTTGTACAGCATGGCTTTGATACGGGAGGCCGGTAAAAATCCGTCGCGCAAAATGCCGTTCGCAACGGCAAGAGTTTGTGGGGCACGTTATATGTGCGTTCCCCAGAACGTCCGAACCGCACCACAACATAAAAAAGTCCGGGCAAACCCGGACCTTTTCGTTTCAAACATGCGCCGTGCCCGGGCTCAGCCCAACCCGGTTTCCGCGGCAATTTCCTTGCGCGATTTGCGGGCGCGTTCGGTGGCGGATTTCAACTGGCCACAGGCGGCCATGATGTCCTCGCCCCGGGGCGTCCGAATGGGCGAGGCATAGCCGGCATTGTGCACGATATCGGCAAACCGCCTGATCCGGTTGTTGGTCGAGCGTTCATAAGGCGAGCCGGGCCATTCGTTGAACGGGATCAGGTTGATCTTGGCCGGGATGCCCTTGATCAACGACACCAGACGGCGCGCGTCTTCATCGGTGTCGTTCACATCCTTCAGCATGACATATTCGAATGTGATGCGCTCGGAATTGGAAATCCGGGGATATTCCCGCAGGGTTTCCAACAGGGTTTCCAGGTTCCAGCGTTTGTTGATCGGCACCAGCTTGTTGCGGACCTCATCGGTGGTGGCGTGGAAACTGATCGCCAGCAGACAGCCAATTTCCTCGGCCGTGCGGGCAATTTCCGGCACAACGCCAGAGGTCGACAGCGTAATGCGGCGGCGCGACAGCTGGATACCTTCGGGGTCCATGGCGATTTTCATCGCATCGCGGACATTGTCGAAATTATAAAGCGGCTCACCCATGCCCATCAGCACGATGTTGCTCAGCAGGCGGGCCTCGTTCTTGGGCGCGCCCTTTTCCGGCCATTCGCCCAGATCGTCGCGCGCCAGCATCACCTGGCCGATGATTTCCCCGGCGGTCAGGTTGCGCACCAGTTTCTGGGTGCCGGTGTGGCAGAAGGAACAGGTCAGGGTACAGCCGACCTGAGACGAAATGCACAGCGTGCCCCGATCGGTTTCGGGAATATAGACCACCTCGACCTCATGCCCGCCGGCAATGCGGACCAGGTATTTGCGGGTGCCATCGCTGCTGACGTGTTTCGACACCACTTCGGGGATGTCGATGGTGAAATGCTCTTCCAGCTCAGCCCGGTATCCCTTGGCCAGGTTGGTCATCAGCGTGAAATCACGCACGCCCCATTGATAGATCCACTGCCAGATCTGACCGACCCGCATCTTGGCTTGCTTTTCCGGCGTGCCAATGGCAATCAGCGCGTCGCGCATGGCGTCGCGGGTCAGACCGACAAGATTGATCTTGCCGGTTTCGGGCATTTTTCGGGGGATGGTCAGGACATCCTGGGTAATGGGCGCACTCATGTCCGGCCTTTTGGTTTTTGACGAAGTGCCCCACATATAGCATTCGGCCGCGGAATCAAAAGGATTCCGGCGGTCGATGTCTTCTGTCGGTGCGCCTTTGCCGATCGGGCCCTGTAGGGCCGCGTTTCACAAGGGGTGCGTTTACCCGGCGCAGCGCTTTTCGGCGTCTTCGATCATCGCGGTGAAGCCAAGCAAGGAAAACGTGTCCTTGGTCTGGGTGCCGCGCGACGAACGTGCGGTCAAAACCGCGCTTGATCCCCGTTTCATCGCCGTGACGATTTTGGAATCATCCGACGGCGATGCCGCCCAGGCCCATTCGCCATCGGCAAACAGATCGAACTGGGTGCCGCCAATGTCCAGATTGACGGTGGACCCGCTGGCAAAGGGATAGCCGCCGGTAAATGTGATCTGCGGTGCGTTCACACCCGCCTCGGGGCGGAAGAATGCAAACAACAGAATGTCACCCCGGCGCACCGCAACGACACGGCCATCGCGGGTGTTGACGGTTTCCTTGGGGCGGGTCACGGCCCAGCATTCCTTTGGATCGCTTTCTGTGAAAACGCTCCAATCGGTCTGGGCGGCCACCCGGTTGGTGCTTTCTTGCTGTGCTGCGACATCGGATGCAATTGCCAATGCAAATACAGCAGCGATTGTGCGCGCCAAACGAATTTTCATGTGTACAGCCTCCAAGCTGTCCTGAGCCTCAATGTCATACCTTCCGCGTTGCCCCCTGTTTTTGATCGGGGGTTCGACGCGGCATTTCCTTCTCGACAAAAGCATAATAGCGTCAAAGGTGCGACGGGCGAAAGGCCTGTTGGCAGAAAATCGCCAATAGTTGAACGGTGTCTGATGAATTCTGAACCTTTGGAAAGCGCGGTGCCGCTGGTGGAAATCCGCCGTGGACCATTTCTGGAAAGCCTGCATTGCGGGCATTTGGTGATTTGCGGGCCGGGCGGTGACATCGTTTCGTCCTGGGGCAATCCCAATGTCACGGTGCTGGGGCGGTCCGCGATCAAGATGATTCAGGCGCTGCCCTTGCTGACCAGCGGCGCGGGGCGGGATCTGACCCCGCGGCATCTGGCCCTGGCCTGCGCCAGCCATCAGGGCGCGGCGATCCATACCGATCTGGCGCGCAGTTGGCTGGCTGATATGGATATGGACGAGACGGATCTGCGCTGCGGCGTGCAAATGCCGGATGATCGCGCGGCGCGTGAGGCGCTGATCAAATCGGACACGGCCCCCTGTCAAATCCACAACAATTGTTCCGGCAAACATTGCGGTTTTCTGATGCTGGGCCGACATCTGGATGCCGGGGCCGAATACACCGAGGCCGATCACCCGGTGCAACGCGCGGTGCTGGAGGCATTTGAAGCTGTGACCGGGGAAACCAGTGCCGGTTTTGGCGTTGATGGCTGTTCTGCGCCGAATTTCGCCTCCAGCCTGCATGGTTTGGCACGGGCCATGGCCTGGTTCGCCGGTGCGGCATCGCGCAGTGACACCATGGGGCAGGCGGCGACACGCCTGGTACAGGCCATGCGCAGCCACCCCGATTTGGTGGCCGGCGACCGGCGCGCCTGCACCGAACTGATGCAGGCCGCCCCACAGGCGGTGGTCAAAACCGGCGCAGATGGTGTGTTCACCGCGATTTTGCCGCAACAGGGTCTGGGCGTCGCGCTCAAGATCGCGGACGGCGCCACCCGCGCAAGCGAGGCGCTCATCGCACAGGTGTTGATCCGGTTAGGCGTTCTGGATGCGGACCATCCCGCCGCCTTGCGCCGGGTGAACCATGTAATCAAAAGTCGCCGAGGAATTGATGCGGGCCTGATCCGCTGTGTGGAGGGAATATAATGACAATCGAAGCTGTGGTTTTTGACATCGGCAATGTGCTGATCGAATGGCAACCGGAGCGGTATTATGATGCCCGTATCGGCCGGGCGCGCCGCGAACAATTGTTTGCCGAGGTGCCGCTGGAGGAGATGAACCTTGGCGTGGACCGTGGCGATGATTTCGCCCAGGCCGTCGCGGATTTGGCAAAATTGCATCCCGCGTGGGCCGCTGAAATCACCCTGTGGCATGATGATTGGATCGACATGGCCAGCCCCGCCATCGACCGGTCCGTGCGCAGTCTGCGCAGTCTGCGTTCCCGCGGCGTGCCGGTGTTCGCCTTGTCGAATTTCGGCCGGAAAACCTTTGAGATCGCCTGCCAGCATTATCCGTTCCTGTCGGAATTCGATACCCGCTACATTTCCGGCCACATGGGCACGATCAAACCCGAGCCGCTGATCTTTGAAATGCTGGAGACGACCTGCGGCGTGGCGCCAGAGGCGTTGTTGTTCACCGATGACCGGGCCGACAATATCGCAGCCGCACAGGCGCGCGGCTGGCAGGTGCATTTGTTTGAGGGGGCCGAAGGCTGGGCCGCACGGTTGGTGTCAGAGGGGCTGCTCAGCGCAGAAGAAGCGGCCTAGGCCGCGACCGCTGCGCTGCGGGTTTCCTTGATCGGCAAATGCACGATGGCGGAAAACGCGCCGACCCCGACCCCGATCCACCAGACCATGGTGTAATCGCCATACAGATCGTACATGCGCCCGCCCAGCCAGACCCCAAGGAAACTGCCCAGCTGGTGGCTGAAGAACACGATGCCGTAAAGCGTACCCATGTAGCGCAGCCCATAAAGATGCGCGACCAGACCAGAGGTCAACGGCACCGTGGCCAGCCACAGCGACCCCATCGCAACCGAAAACACCAAAACCGTCATCGGGGTGATCGGGAACAGGATAAACGCCCCCGCAACAATGGTGCGCGCGGTATAGATCCCGGCCAGCAGGTATTTCTTGGAATAGCGTTTGCCCAGCCATCCGGCCGTCAAAGTGCCGACAATATTGGCCAATCCAATCAGCGAAATCGCCCAGGCCCCCAGCGACGATGTGCTGGTGATGCCGATGGAATGCAACAGGCTGCCGGCCAAAATCGGTCCGCACATTTCGGTCACCAGCGCCGGGAAATGCGCGGTGATGAAGGCCAGCTGATACCCGCAAGAGAAGAAGCCCAGAAAAATCAGCGTATATGACGGGTCTCGGAAAGCACGTTTCAGGATCACACCCATGCTTTCCTCCAGCTCGGCCTTGCTGGCCGCCTGGGGTGCCCGCATCATTGGCAACGTCAGCAACGACGCCAGAATGACAGCGGCAAACACCAAAAACACATTCTGCCAGGACATCAGCCCCAAAAGATATTCCGCCATCGGTGCGCCAAACACCTGTCCGGCGCTGCCGGCCGCCGTGGCAATCGCCAGGCTCATCGAGCGGTTCTCATCCGAACTGGCGCGGCCCACCACCGCCAGGATCACCCCAAAACCGGTGCCGGCAATGCCAAACCCGACCAGAACTTCCAGCATCTGATGCGATTCCGGCGTTGTGGCCATCGACGACAACACCAAACCGGCGGCATAGATCACCCCGCCCAAAACGATCGCCACCCTGTCGCCAAGACGTTCGCCCACCATGCCGAACAACGGCTGGCCAATGCCCCAGGCCAGGTTCTGAATGGCGATGGCAAGGCTGAATTCCGCCCGCAGCCAGCCGAATTCCTCGGCTATCGGGATCTGAAACACACCGAAACTGGCCCGAACCGCGAAACTCAGCAGCATGATGAAACAGCCAACAATCAGAACGGGCGTGAAAAGCGGGGTCTTTTCCTGCATCGGGATCTCTTTCATTCGGGGTGGCAGATGCCACAATACCGCGGCCACATAAGTGTAAATAATTGATCTGAACGTGTGGTCAATTCAGCAATTGTGATGGGTACAATTCCCGATGGCGATGTGGATGGCCGGGTAGACAGATCAAATTTGCGGTGGGCTACACATTTCAAATTGGCCGGGCTATGTCGGGGCATGACCAGCTTGTCCGACATATATGCCGCCCGCATCGCCGCCGGTGACCTGCACCCCGACGCGGCCCAACAGGCCGTCCTGCCAGAGTTCGAGCGTATTCGCGCCGCCCTGGCACAGCCTGTGAAACGCGGATTGTTCCGCAAGGCCCCGAAACCGCCCAAGGGACTCTATCTGTGGGGCGGTGTCGGACGGGGCAAATCCATGCTGATGGATCTGTTTGTCGATGTGCTTCAGGATCAGGACATTGCGGTGCGCCGGGTGCATTTCCATGCCTTCATGCAGGACATCCACCGCGCCATGCACAAGGCCCGCCAGAACGGGGCCAAGGATACGCTGGAACCGGTGGCGCGTGATGTGGCCAAGGAGCTGCAATGTCTGGCGTTTGACGAAATGCAAATCACCGACATTACCGATGCGATGGTCGTGGGGCGGCTGTTTGAATTTCTGTTTGCCGCGGGTGTGGTGGTGGTCACCACCTCGAACCGGGTGCCGGATGATCTCTACAAGGACGGTTTGAACCGGCAATTGTTCCTGCCGTTCATTGATCAAATCAAGGATCACCTGGAGGTGCGGGAGCTGGCCTCGCCTCGCGATTACCGCCAGGACCGGCTGTCCGGTGTACAGGTATTTTTCACCCCCGCCGATGATCGCGCCCGCGATCAGATTGATCAGGTCTGGCAGCAATTGACCGGCGGACAGGGCGCCCCGCTGACCCTTATTGTCAACAAACGCGAGGTCGCGATCCCCGCCTTTCACAATGGCGTGGCGCGGGCGAAATTCTATGATCTCTGCGGGCGCGCCTTGGGGCCTGCCGATTATCTGGCGCTGGCAGATGCGGCGCGGGTGCTCCTGCTCGAAGACATCCCCCGCCTCAGCCGCAATAATTTCAACGAAGCCAAACGGTTTGTCACCCTGATTGATGCCCTCTACGAGGCCAAGGTCAAATTGATCGCTTCAGCGGCGGCAGAACCGGAAATGCTTTATATCGAAGGCTCAGGTGCCTTTGAGTTCGAACGCACCGCCTCGCGCCTGCGCGAGATGCAGGATGCCAACTGGGGCCGCGATAGCTAGGGTTTTGCGCTTGGGATCGGCTTTCATCTGACCAGAAATATCCCGGGGGCTTGGGGGCTGGCCCCCAATTTATCCTGTGTTTGGGGGCTGGCCCGCAACTGGTCCGGCGTTCGGCGGCTGGCCCACAGTTTACCCTGCCGTTCGGCAGCTGCCCCCCAATTGGCCCCCAATCCCGCCACCGCTCACAGCGGTTTGCCCGTCAACAACCGCGGCAAATCCCCGGTCAGCCCCGCAGCCTCGCGGATAAAGGTCCGGCGCAGCGTCGGGGCGGCGTTGACCAGCCCCATGCCAAGATCACGCAGACCACGCAGCAGGGCATTGTCGTTGGAAAACAGCCGGTTGAATGCATCTGTCGCCCCGGCCAGACTGGCGATGTCAAACCGCCGCCATTCCGCATAACGCGACAGGACCATCGGGCTGGCAATGTCTTCGCCCCGACGGGCGGCATCGGTCATCACCTCGGCAAGCGCCGCGATATCGCGGAAACCGGCGTTCAACCCCTGACCGGCAATGGGGTGGATGCCATGCGCGGCATCACCGACCAGCGCCAGCCGATCCGCAGTCAACCCACTGGCCAGTGACAGCGACAGGGGATAGGTGAACCGCGCCCCGGCAAGGGATATCTCCCCAAGGAAATCGCCGAACCGTGGGCGCAAAACCGAAAGATAGTCGGCGTCGGACAGGGCATTGATTGCGGCCGCCTGATCGTGGCTTTCGCTCCAGACAATCGAACTGCGGTTGCCGGTCAGCGGCAGGATCGCCAGCGGCCCGGGCGGCATGAAAAACTGATGGGCGCAGCCGTGATGCGGCTTTTCATGGGCAATGGCACAGACAAGCGCGGTCTGGCCATAATCCCACCCGGTCCTTGTGATGCCGGCGCGGCTGGCGGTGCCCGACCTGCGCCCATCACAGCCGATAATCAAACGACCCGTCACCGTCTGTCCACTGGCCAGCGTCACCTCGGCCCGCAGCATGTCACAGGATTGGGCCACCACCCTAGCGCCGGTCATATGGCGGATCAGCGGGTTTGCCGCCACTGCGTCAAGCAGGGTGCGGCGCAGATAGCGGTCTTCGACCATGAACCCCATCGGGCCTTCTTCGATCTCGTGGTGATCGAAGTGCAGGAAAAACGGCGACGGCCCTTCACCGGCCCGCCCGTCCGACACCTTGATGTCCAGCATCGGCTGTGCATTTGCCGCCAACGTGTCCCAAAGCCCCAGCGCCGTCAGCATCTGCTGTGACGCCAGCGCCAGCGCATAAGAGCGGCCATCAAAATTGTCGGACCGCTGGGTCGCGCTGTCGGCGGCATCAATCACCGTGGCGGTGAACCCGGCCTGCGCCGCCGCCAATGCCAGCAGGGGGCCATTCAACCCGCCGCCAATAATCAGAAGATCGCTGTCATATGTCATGGCGGCGAATATGACCCTGTTGGCGGGATTGTCCATATGACGGCTTGCCGCTACCGTGGCCCGCGACAGAATTTTGGCCCGGCTGAGGCCCAATGGGGAGTGTCAGGATGCAAGATTGGCTGTGGATGACGGCGGCGGAACTGGGCCAGGGGATCGGCGCCGGTGCAATTGACCCGGTGGCGCTGACCGAAGCCCACCTCGAGGCGATCGCGCAACATGAGCATGGCCCCACGACCTATGCCCGGGTGACGACGGACCGCGCCCGATCCGAGGCCGCCGCCGCAGCCGCCCGCGCAAAGGCCGGTCAGCGTCTGTCGATGCTGGACGGGGTGCCGATCAGCTGGAAAGACCTGTTTGACAGCGCCGGCACCGCCACGGAATCCGGATCGGCGTTGCTGGCCGGCCGGGTGCCGGACCATGATGCCGAGGTGCTGCGCAATGCCCGCGCCGCGGGTCTGGTCTGTTTGGGGAAAACCCACATGAGCGAGCTGGCCTTCAGCGGCCTGGGGCTGAACCCGATCACCGCAACCCCGCCCTGTGTCAATGGCGACGGCGCGGTGCCGGGCGGATCGTCGTCGGGGGCGGCGACATCGGTGGCCTATGGGTTGGCGGCAGCGGCGATTGGATCGGACACTGGCGGATCGGTGCGTATCCCGGCGGCCTGGAACGATTTGGTTGGCCTCAAAACCACCCATGGCCGGGTTTCAACGCGGGGCGTGGTGCCCTTGGTGGCCTCTTTTGACACGGTTGGCCCGCTGACCCGCACGGTCGAAGACGCCGGGTTGCTGCTGGCCGCGCTTGAGGGCCGGAAACCCGCTGATTTACGCGGTGCGACGTTGCAAGGGCGGCGGTTTGCGGTCCTGAAAACCGTGGCAATGGACGACCTGCGCGACGCACCCGGCGCGGCCTTTCAAAGCGCGCTTGACCGGCTGCGCAACGCGGGCGCCCTGGTAGAGACAATCGAAATCCCTGAACTGGCCGAGGCGATGGACCTGTCCGCAGTCCTGTTCTCGCCAGAGGCCTATGCCACCTGGAAAGACGTGATCGAAGCCGCCCCGGACAAGATGTTTCCCCGCATTCTCGAACGGTTTCGCAGCGGCGCGAGCTTTGATGCGCCGGATGTCATGGCGGCCTGGCAAAAGCTGCACCGTTGCCGCGCGGCCTGGAACAGGGCCGTGGCCGGATATGATGCCGTGCTGACGCCGACGGCGGCAAATCTGCCGCCGGATATGGAACGTTTGCTGACGGATGACGCCTATTATGTGACCGAAAACCTGTTGACGCTGCGCAACACCCGGATTGGCAACTTGATGGGGGGCTGCGGGCTGACCCTGCCCACCGGGGTGCCGTCCTGTGGCCTTCAGATGCTTGCGCCCCCGATGAACGAGGCCCGTCTGCTGCGTCTTGGGGTGGCGGCCGAATCAGCGCTGGCCTGAGGTCAAAATGACGCAAGGGAAGGTCGGCGTTTTGCGGTCAATATGTGCCCAAATGCCACAAACCCTTTTCCCTGCGCGCGTTTTGCTGGACGGCGGCGGGGCTGTGAACTACCCTGAGGGGTAATCGGGGCGAAAACGACCCCGTATCCGAGGCAGTAAAAAGCAGTAACCCCATGTTCCCCGAGCGGTTTTCGAACCTACCGGCCTATGCATTCCCGCGCCTTCGCGCGCTGTTGGACCCGCATCCGCCCGCACCGGCGTTTGCGGAGGATGTGTTGCATATGACCATCGGCGAGCCGAAACATGCCTTTCCGGACTTTGTCGGCGACATTCTGGCCCGGAACATCGCAGGTTTCGGAAAATATCCGCCAAACGACGGCACCCCAGAGCTGAGATGCGCAATCGCCGATTGGGGCAAACGGCGCTATGGTGTGACGCTTGATCCCGAAACCCAGGTGATGGCGGCCAATGGCACGCGCGAGGCGCTGTATAATCTGGCCATGGCGCTGTGCCCGGAAACCAAAAACGGTCAACAGCCGATCATTCTGACCCCGAACCCGTTTTATCAGGTCTACATGATCGGGGCCTTGTCCGTCGGGGCGCAGCCGGTCTTTGTGCCGGCCACGGCGGAAACCGGGCATCTTCCGGATTATGCCGGGCTGCCGGCGGATGTGCTGAACCGGGTGGCGATGGTCTATATCTGTTCGCCGGCCAATCCCCAGGGCGCAATTGCATCGCGTGACTATTGGCGGGACTTGATTGCGCTGAGCGAGCGTTACGATTTCCGCATTGTCGCGGATGAATGTTATTCCGAAATTTACCGCGACACCGCCCCAACCGGGGTGCTGGAGGTCGCAGCAGAGCTGGGCACAGACCCGGAACGGGTGGTGCTGGTCAATTCGCTGTCGAAACGGTCGAACCTGCCGGGGTTGCGGTCCGGATTTATCGCCGGTGGCCCCAAGAGCATCGCGCGGGTCAAACAATTGCGCGCCTATGCCGGTGCGCCGCTGCCGCTGCCGATTCAACAGGTCAGCGAACAGGTCTGGGCGGATGAGGCGCATGTGGTGGCAAACCGCGCGCTGTATCAGGCAAAATATGATGTCGCGGACGAAATTTTTTCCGATGTGCCCGGATATGCCGGGCCAGAGGCCGGGTTTTTCCTTTGGCTGCCGGTGGCCGACGGCGAAGCGGCGGCCCTGAAGGCCTGGCAGGACACGGGCGTTCGGGTGTTGCCCGGTGCCTATCTGTCGCGTGACGTGGCCGGGGCCAACCCTGGCAAAGAATACATCCGGGTCGCAATGGTGGCCCCAATAAATGACATGCGACGCGGGTTGATCCGCCTGCGCGACTGTCTGTACGAGGTGAGGTGACAATGGCGTTTCAAGCTCGCGGACGTGATCCGCTACTCGATAGCAATACCCAGGCAGCGGTGGAAAAACGCGGCAAGGAGCTTATTGGCATTGTGCTTATCCTCTTGGGGCTGGCGGCGGCGGCGATGATAGCGTCGTATACCCCGGATGATCCCAGCTGGATGTCCGCCACCGATGCGCCGGTCCAGAACTGGATGGGGCGCGCCGGGGCGTCGATTGCCGCACCATTGTTCATGATTGTGGGCTGGGGCGCTTGGGGCGTCGCGGTATCGCTTTTGGCCTGGGGGTTCCGTTTTGCCCTGCATATCGGCTCAGAGCGGGCGATGAGCCGCGCGGTTTTCGCGCCAATCGCCATTGCGCTGGCGGCGGTTTATGCGGCGACGCTGGTGCCGGGGCCGGGGTGGTCGCATGCCTTTGGTCTGGGCGGGTTGTTTGGTGACACCGTTTTGGGCTCGATTCTGACCGCGATGCCGGTCGGCTCGTCGCTGGTGGTCAAATTGGCGTCGCTGATCATGGGCCTGGCCATTCTTGCAGTCGGGGCCTTTGTGCTTGGCTTCACCCTGCCAGAGGTGCGCCGGATCGGGCGTTTCCTGTTGGTGGGTATGATCATGGCCTATGCGATGATCCTGAACCTTCTGGGGCGTGGGGCCGCCGGGGCGGTTTGGGCCGCAAAAGGTGTCCAGACGCAACAGGCCGAACGCCGTGCGCGCCGCGAAGAAGATCGCCGCCAGGCCGAGGAATGGGCAGCCCAGCAGGTGATCGAAACCGATACCGCAGCCCAGATCCCCCAAGCCGCGCCCATTGCCGCGCAAACCTATGTGCCGCCCGTCCCGGAAGAGGTGCCCCCGCACAGCCAACCGGAAAAACCCGGTCTCTTGGCGCGGATGCCTTCGCTTATCCGGCGGGCCGAACCGGTGCCCGAAGAAATGCCGTCGCCCGAGCTGATCGAAAGCTATGGCCCCGGTGTCGACGTTGAAATGCCGGGCGATGATCGGATCAAGGCCAAGATCACTTCGGTGATCAAGGATCGGGTGCGCCGCCATCCAGAGGTGCAGATTGAATCTGTCGCCCCCCTGACCAAAGGTCGCGGTCGTGGCCCCGATCCGTTGATTTTCCGCAATGAACCGCGGGTGGCACCGGGAGAGCCGTTCAAATCGGAACCACCGTTGACCGCGGCCCATGCCCCTGCGCATCCCCCGGCACAGGCGGCCATGCCCGCCCAGACCGCCCAAACCGCGCAGCCAGATCACCATCACCAACCGGCCCAGTCTCCGGCCCAGACACAGGCACCATCTGCCCCCCGGGTGACCCGCCCGGTGTCCGCTCCGATGGCGGCCCCCGTTGCTGCCCCTGCTGTTGCCGCCCCTGCTGTTGCCGCTGCTGCCGCCACCGGCCAGGAGGCCGCCGCGCACTCGGCCCGCATGGCCGTTCCCGCAGCACCGGCCGCACCGCAACCGGCACCGCAACAGCCCGCCCAACCGGAAACCGATCCCTGGCAGATCGACCCGGATTACGATGATGATGCATCGGGATTTGTTGCGCCGGAAGACGATGAATGGGCGGTGACCGAACCGGCCACGCCACATGCCCCCGCTGCCCAGCCGCCGTTGCGCGCCGCACCGGCACAAGTCAAAAAAGTGGTACAGCAACCGATCCGCAAACCCACCCCGATGTCCCGCCGGGCCAAGGCCGAAGCGCAGCCGGAATTGGGTTTTGTGGAGCAATCCCAGGTGGAATACGAACTGCCGCCGCTGGCGCTTCTGGGCGATCCTTCGCAGATCGAACGCCATGTGTTGTCCGATGAAGCCTTGGAAGAAAACGCCCGGATGCTGGAATCCGTGCTGGATGACTATGGCGTCAAAGGCGAAATCGTTTCGGTTCGCCCCGGTCCCGTCGTCACCATGTACGAGCTGGAGCCCGCGCCGGGTTTGAAAGCGTCGCGTGTGATCGGTCTGGCCGATGACATCGCGCGCTCGATGTCGGCGCTGTCTGCGCGGGTTTCGACCGTGCCGGGCCGCAGCGTGATCGGTATCGAACTGCCGAACGAAAAACGCGAAATGGTGTCCTTCCGCGAAATCCTGTCTGGCCGCGATTACGGCGATGGCAACCGCGCGCTGCCCTTGGCGCTGGGCAAGAATATCGGCGGCGAGCCGGTGGTGGCCAATCTGGCCAAGATGCCCCACCTTCTGATCGCCGGGACCACCGGGTCGGGTAAATCGGTGGCGATCAACACCATGATCCTGTCGCTGCTCTACAAACTGTCGCCTGATGATCTGCGCCTTGTGATGATCGACCCGAAAATGCTGGAACTGTCGGTCTATGACGGCATTCCGCATCTTCTGTCGCCGGTTGTGACCGACCCGAAAAAGGCGGTTGTTGCGCTGAAATGGGTCGTCGGCGAGATGGAAGAACGCTATCGCAAGATGTCGAAAATGGGCGTCCGCAATATCGACGGCTATAATTCCCGCGTGAACGATGCATTGGCCAAGGGCGAAATGTTCAGCCGCACGGTGCAGACCGGGTTTGACGATGACACCGGCGAACCAGTGTTCGAGACCGAGGAAACCCAACCCGAGAAAATGCCCTTTATCGTCGTGATCGTCGACGAGATGGCCGATCTGATGATGGTCGCGGGCAAGGAAATCGAGGCCTGCATCCAACGCCTTGCGCAAATGGCGCGGGCGAGCGGCATTCACCTGATCATGGCGACACAGCGGCCCTCGGTCGATGTCATCACCGGCACGATCAAGGCGAACTTCCCGACCCGGATCTCGTTTCAGGTCACCTCGAAAATCGACAGCCGCACCATCCTTGGGGAACAGGGCGCAGAGCAGCTTCTGGGCATGGGCGACATGCTCTATATGGCCGGCGGATCGAAGATCGTGCGTTGCCACGGCCCGTTCTGTTCGGATGAGGAAGTCGAAGAAATCGTCAATCACCTCAAGGCCTTCGGCCCGCCCGCCTATGTCGGTGGCGTGGTGTCGGGACCAGATGATGACAAGGCCGAAAACATCGACGCGGTGCTGGGCCTGAATACCGGCGGCAACACCGGCGGCGAAGATGCGCTCTATGATCAGGCGGTGGCGATTGTCATCAAGGACCGCAAATGTTCCACGTCTTATATCCAGCGCAAACTGGCCATCGGCTATAACAAAGCCGCGCGATTGGTCGAACAGATGGAAGACGAAAACGTCGTCTCCTCGGCCAACCATGTCGGCAAACGTGAAATTCTGGTGCCGGAACAATAAACCAACCGCCGCTCTGCATACCCGTGCAGAGCGGCGTTTTCAGCTGATCAGCTACGCCTGTCTCAGATCGACTGGGCTGCGGGATCGTCGGCTTTGCCATGGGCGTCCTGCGCCCGGATCAACGCGGCTTTTACTTTTGGCAGATGCCGTTCCACATATTGCACAAGCTCGGATTGAAGCTTTTCCAATCCGTTTTCTGCATCGCTCAGACTGTCTGTCGTCAACAAATTCTGACGCCAATAATGTTTCACGCTTTTGGTAAAAGGTTTGTGGCGATACTGGCCAATCTCGTTAAAAGCTTCGATCAATTTGGGTCTGAATATCTGTTCGCCATGACCCGGCCCAATACAGAAGCAGACAGTAATGGCATCCTCTTGTGTATCGGCACATAATTCCACGGCCATTTGGCTGCCGGAATCTATCCAGCCACGGTCCCCATCGGAAAGCGCCGGGTATGTTTTGCCAAATTCCGGGAATGTGAAGCGATACCAACGCGCGCCCCAGGATGAATCGGCAACAATCGACAGACCAAGTGCCGCGCTCATGTCATGGGCAATCTGCGGTTGCGCATTTGCAAAGTCATGCATCAAATCGTTCAACGGGTCAGGTTCATGCGCGATCAGGTATTCCAGGACTTCGCGATGCTCCGCCCAGATTGATTCAATTGCCGCTTTCAGCGTCTTGTCGATCGGTCCGTCGGCCATGCCGTGCCTCCGCATCATGGATTGATAGTCGCGCAACAATTCAAGACTTTTTCCCGCAATGGTGTTTTCGGCCAAAGCCTTGTCAATGCTGGCGAAAAAGCTTGTGAAGGACAGGGCGGCCCATTTGGTTTCTCCGTCTGTCGTGGCGGCCCGGCCATCCGGGGTGAGAAAGCAAAACAGCCGCTCCCAATCTGTCGCCGGATATCGCAGGGCGACCTTTTCTTCGTAATCGACCAATTGGTCGTTGCGTTCCACGGCATCGACCTTCAATTCGACCGCAATCACAATGCCCTTTGTGCCGCTGCGTGGAATTTCGATGAGCAGGTCAATATGGTCGCGCTCTCGATAGACACGCGCCGGCGCCAGCGATGTCCCATTCTGCGCCAGTTTCAACTGCGCGCCTCTGTCCCCGGATTTGTCGCACAGCAATTGGAAGAACGTCCGAAGGATAAGATCACCCATCTCATGCGGGCGTCCGGGGTCCATGATATAGGACAGGAAATTTGAATGCCTGATCTCTTGCCGTGCCATGCCAATTGCCTCAAACGGGCAAAAATGTCTGACATGTCTTGCAACCAGATCCAACTGCGATGCGCCGGCGCCGTCGAATAGATCCGAAATCTTCTGATGCAGATCTCCGTGGCGCTCATTCATTCGGGAAATCTTTCGTTCTGAAATTCCCCGGCACTCAATAATAAATGCGGAAGGCGGTCAAGGCATCGATCATGCAGGCACTTTGCGCTCCTGCAATGTCACGTTTCGCGGAGAATTGCTGATGGGGCTTGCCGGTTCGGCATGTCACGCCGATATTATGTCTCCCGGGGGTGGCACTGCCCCCAGCCACAACAACGGACACATGAGCAGACATATGACGATGATCCGAATTCTGGCCGCCGCTCTTGTCACTGGCCTGCTGGCCTTGCCCGCAAGCGCCGACAAATTGTCCCTGGCAGAGGTTTCGACCTATCTGAACACCTTGCAGCGTGCAAAAGGTGATTTCACCCAGATCAACGATGATGGCTCTATCTCGACCGGCACGATTTCGATCCGCCGCCCCGGCATGATGCGGTTTGACTACAATCCGCCGGCCCAGGCGCTGGTGCTGGCCTCTGGCGGTGAGGTGGCGATTTTTGATCGCAAGACCAAACGCCCGCCGGATCGTTACCCGGTCACCAACACGCCGTTGAACGTCATTCTGGCCAAAACCGTAGATCTGACACAGGCCAACATGGTGACGGGGCATACCTATGACGGCACCGCGACCACCGTGCGCGCCCATGATCCCAAACGCCCGGAAATCGGCACGATTGATCTGGTGTTCACCGCCGATCCAATACAGCTGCGCCAATGGGTGATTCAGGATGATGGCGGCGGGCGCACGACCGTGATTCTCGGCGATCTCGATGAATCCGCCAGCGTGCCGCATACGATCTTTTCGATCATTGCCGAGATCGAAAAACTGCGCCGTTAAAGCCCGGTTTGATCCAGAACCTCGGCCAGGATCGGCGCCAGCCGTTCCGCCCAGGCGCGTTGCGTGGCCTCTTCTGCAATCAGATCGTTGCGCAGCTCGATCAGGATATTCGGCAACCCCGTCGCCAGCGCATGACGTTCAATACTGTCGCCGGGCAGATGGCCGGAATAGGGCACATTGCCATCAACGCAAAGATCGGGCTCTTGGTGCAGGCGCTCGATCAGCGGCAAGGCCAACCTGTCGTCATGGGCGTATAGAATGCCGATATGCCAGGGGCGGGGCGGGCGTGCCTGAAGCTGCGGCGTAAAGGAATGCACCGCACAGATCACCCGGTCCGGTCTTTGCGCCACCAGATCATCATATGCCGCATGATAGGGCCGATGATATGCGATCAACCGGCGCTCGACCTCGGCCGCATCGGCATGGCGATTGGCGGGGATGATGGTGCCGTCATAAAGCTTCATCAACAGGGTCGGGTCGTCTTCGCCCCGGTTCGGGTCGATCACCAGCCGGGAAAAATTGGCGAACAGCGCCGGACCGTTCAAAAGCTCCGCCAAATGGCGGCTGACCCCCATCGCGCCGGGGTCAAATGCGATGTGGCGCCGCATATCCGCCGGGTCCATTCCCAGATCGCCCCCATTTACCGCAGGTGGGACTACATTTGTCGCGTGATCGCAGGTTACCAGCCAGCGACCGGGTCTTTCCGGGCCGTCGATCCAATAAGGGTGGAAGCTCATGTCATCTCTTCGTAATGTGATACAGCGATATGTAGCGTGCCTCGCGCTTGTCTGCGAGGCCGAAGTGGTGCATAGAGCGGGTGTAATTCGTTAGCGATAACATCGCTGCTGCCTGCACGATGTATCAGCCAACTACGAAAGGGCCGATGCGCCATGAAACGTGACCGTAAAGTTAAAATCGTAGCCACCCTTGGACCTGCGTCCAATACATATGACATGATCCGCAAGCTGCACGAGGCCGGAGCCGATGTTTTCCGGCTGAATATGAGCCACGGCAGCCATGAAGAGATCGCCGAACGCCACAAGATCATTCGTCAGATCGAAAAAGATCTGGACAGCCCGATTGCCATTCTGGCCGACCTTCAGGGCCCGAAACTGCGCGTTGGCACCTTTGCCGATGGCCCGCAGGACCTGGTTCAGGGCGCGGCATTCCGGCTTGATCTTGATCCGACGCCGGGCGACGTCAACCGGGTTTGCCTGCCGCATGTCGAAATTTTTGCCGCGCTGGAAGTGGGATCGCACCTGCTGGTCAACGATGGCAAGATCCGTTTGAAAGTCAGCAAATGCGGCAAGGATTTTGCCGATTGCACCGTGGTGACCGGCGGGATGATTTCCGACCGCAAAGGCGTGAACGTGCCGGACGTGGTGCTGCCGCTGGCGGCTCTGTCGGAAAAGGACCGCAAGGATCTGGAATTCGTGTGCGAATTGGGTGTGGACTGGCTCGCGCTGTCCTTTGTCCAGCGCGCGCGCGACGTTTGGGAAGCACGGGATCTGGCCAATGGCCGGGCCGCTCTGATTTCCAAGATCGAAAAACCGACCGCTGTGGCGGATTTCGACGAAATCCTTGATGCCTCGGACGGAATCATGGTGGCGCGCGGCGATCTGGGCGTGGAACTGCCGGTGCAGAACGTGCCGCCGATCCAGAAACGTCTGGTGCGCAAATGCCGCGCAGCCGCCAAGCCGGTGATCGTGGCCACGCAGATGCTGGAAAGCATGATCGAAAGCCCGATGCCCACCCGCGCCGAAGTGTCGGATGTGTCCAACGCCATCTATGAAGGCGCCGATGCCATCATGCTGAGCGCGGAATCGGCCGCCGGTGATTATCCGATCGAAGCCGTGACAACCATGGACAACGTCGCGATCGAGGTCGAAAGCGACCCGACCTATACCGATGTGATCGAAGCCAGCCGCAAGGCCGAACGCCACTCCGTCGCTGACGGGATCGTGGCCGCCGCGCGCGAAATCGCCGAAACCACCAACGTCAAGGCGATCTGCTGCTTCACCTCCTCCGGCACCACCGCGGCGCTGGTGGCGCGGGAACGGCCCCGCGTGCCGATCATCGCCATGACCAACCGGTTGGGCACAGCGCGGCGCATGACGCTGACCTGGGGATGTCTCTGCGTCAAGACCGGCGATATGGAGCGGTTCAAGCAGGCGGTGGTCAATGCCGCCCGTGCGGCACGTGCCAGCGGGCTTGCTTCGGAAACAGATCAAATTGTGGTCACTGCGGGTGTGCCGTTCAATGTTTCGGGTACAACCAATATCTTGCGCGTTGCCCCCTGTGATGAACGTTTGATTTTCAACACCGATCCAGAGTAACTTTCCCGCAATTCGAAGGGAACGTTCCATGGATACAGATCTGGCCTTGGTCATTGGCAGTTTCATTGCGATTTTGGCCGTGCCATCGATCATCTCGGCCCTCAGCGACGGTCGCGCCCCGCGCGCGGCTGCCATTGCGGTGCTGGTCGGCGGCGGGCTGATCGTTTTTGCGATCACCGGCAATCCCGGCGGTTATACCGTGGATCAATTGCCAGAAGTGTTTTACCGGGTGGTCGGTCGGTTCATCTGATCGCCAACACTCCGGGCGCATTGAACAGATGTTTAATGTGGCATGATCAAAGCGGCGCTGGCCTGTCGGTCGGCGCCGTTGCCTTTTCTACCCCGCTCGCCCCACCGGGGGCGGTCAATTTCCGAAACAGCCGCATTTGCGCTTGGCAATCGTGCCAAGCCGAACTATACGGCGCTTTCCATCGCGCGGCCGGCCGAAGTGGCATGCCGAGTCGTGCGCAAAATTTCCGAACCAAAGGAGACCGAAATGCCCAAGATGAAGACAAAGTCGAGCTGCAAAAAGCGGTTCAAAGTGACAGCCAAGGGCAAGATCAAGGCTGGCCAGGCGGGCAAACGCCACGGCATGATCAAGCGTTCCACCAAATTCATCCGCGATGCACGCGGCACCACCGTCCTCTGCGAGGCGGATGCCAAGATCATTCGCCCGATGATGCCCTATTCGCGCTGAGGAGACCTGACATATGGCACGCGTAAAAGGTGGGACAGTTACCCACGCCCGTCACAAGAAAGTCACCAAAGCCGCGAAAGGTTATTACGGTCGCCGTAAGAATACCTTCAAGGTTGCACGCCAGGCCGTCGACAAGGCCAACCAATACGCCACACGTGACCGCAAGGCACGCAAGCGTTCGTTCCGCGCGCTGTGGATCCAACGGATCAACGCCGCTGTACGCGCCTATGATGAGACGCTGACATATTCGCGCTTCATCAATGGTCTGGCCCTGGCCGGGATCGAAGTGGACCGCAAGGTTCTGGCCGATCTGGCCGTGCATGAACCCGAAGCGTTCAACGCCATTGCCGCCCAGGCAAAAGGCGCGCTTCCAGCCTGAGGCTGAGAGCACCATAAAAGTTTGCAAGGCCGTCCCGTTTCGGGGCGGCCTTTTGCGTTTCGGGGTGAACATTCCGGATTGCGGCCAGTCACGGCCATTGCTGGTCTTGCACAGCCAAAGCCATGGGTTTACTTGGGGCGGAATGCCGAAATCACCTCTGGGGGTCAGAAATGGACGATCTGCGCGACAAGTATATTCAGCTGATTGCCGATGCCGGTGACGAGGCCGCCCTGGAAGGGCTGCGGGTTCAGGCCGTGGGCAAAAAAGGCGAAATCAGCCTGCAAATGCGCGGCTTGGGCAAGATGACCCCGGAAGAGCGCCAGGTGATGGGCCCGAAGCTGAATGCGCTGAAGGACGAAATCAATTCCGCCCTTGCCGCCCGCAAGGCGGCGCTGGGGGATGCCGCTTTGGAAGAGCGGCTGCGCGGCGAATGGCTGGACGTGACATTGCCCGCACGCGATCGGCGTCAGGGGACCATCCACCCGATCAGCCAGACCCGCGAAGAGGTCACCGCGATTTTTGCCGAGCTGGGCTTTTCGGTGGCCGAAGGGCCGCAGATTGACAGCGATTGGTATAACTTCGACGCGCTGAATATTCCCGGTCACCACCCGGCGCGGGCCGAGATGGATACATTCTATATGCACCGTGCAGCCGGCGACAATCGCCCGCCGCATGTGCTGCGCACCCACACCTCGCCGGTGCAGATCCGCACCATGGAAAAAGAAGGCGCACCGATCCGCATCATCGCGCCGGGCCGCGTCTATCGCGCCGATTACGACCAGACCCATACCCCGATGTTCCATCAGGTCGAGGGGCTGGCGATTGACCGCGATATTTCCATGGCGCAACTGAAATGGACGTTGGAAGAATTCCTGCGGTCGTTCTTCGAGGTCGAAGCCGTGGAGCTGCGGTTCCGGGCGTCGCATTTTCCCTTCACCGAACCCTCGGCAGAGGTCGACATCCGCTGCTCCTGGGAGGGCGGTCAGTTGAAAGTCGGCGAAGGTGACGATTGGTTGGAAATCCTCGGCTCTGGCATGGTGCACCCCAATGTGCTGAAGGCCGGCGGGATTGATCCCGATGTCTGGCAGGGGTTTGCCTTTGGCATTGGCATCGACCGGATTGCGATGCTGAAATACGGCATCCCCGATTTGCGGGCGTTTTTCGACAGCGATCTGCGGTGGCTGCGTCACTATGGTTTTGCCGCATTGGAGCAGCCGAACCTGCATGGTGGCTTGAGCCGCTAAGCCAGCCCGGCCAGACTATGGCGTCGCAATCGGGGGCGAGGTGATCGGGCGCAGATGGGTTTCGTCCCGCCTGCGCGGGCCGACAGGTTGGGGGCCAGCCCCCAAACCCCCGGGATATTTATGGTCAGATGAAGATCCCGCTGTGGCGGCTTTCGATCTAATTGGGAGCTTGCGCTTTGGCGGTGCGCACAGCGCGTTCCAGTGCATCCAGAAACCGGGATCGGTCTGATTTCGAGAACGGTTTGCCGCCGCCCTGACGAAATGGATCTGCGGCCCGCAGATCGGACATCAGGTCGCGCATCGCTAGTTGCTGGCCGATATTGGCTTCGGTGAAGGTCTCCCCCGAATGGCGCAGCACCTGCGCGCCGCTGGCGACGCATTTGGCGGCCAAAGGGATGTCGCCGGTCACCACCACATCGCCCGGTCCGGCACGGTCGGCGATCCACATATCCGCCACATCCGGGCCATCCGCGACAATCACCAGCTCGACAAAGGGATTGCGCGAGGGCCGCAGCCCGCCGTTGGCCACCAGATACATCTGCAATTTGTGGCGGGTTGCGACCTTTTCCGCTTCGTCCTTGACCGGGCAGGCGTCGGCGTCGATGTACAGCGCCATGTGATCAGCGCCGCAAGGCATCAGCATGAAAGGCGACATGGTCTTTCATGAAAGAGGCCACGAAGAAGTAGCTGTGATCGTAGTGCTTTTGCAGCCGCAACACATGTTCGACCCGTTGATCCACCATGGCTTTGGCCAGGGCTTCGGTTTTCAGCAGGTCGCCGAATTGATCCTCGGTGCCAGTGTCGATCAGCACCGGCACGTCAATGCCGTCTTCGCGCATCAGGCGGCTGGCATCATGTGCCTCCCAATCGGCATGTTCGCCGAGATAGGCCGTGAATTGTTTGCAGCCCCAATCGCTGTCAGAGGGGTTGCAGATCGGCGAGAAGGCCGACACGCTGGAGAAGCGGCCGGGATATTTCATCGCCAGCGTCAGCGCGCCATGCCCGCCCATGGAATGGCCGGTGATGGATTGCCGGTCTTCGTCCAGCGGGAAATTGGCGAACAACACACGGGGCAGTTCGTCCATGACGTAGCTTTCCATTTGAAAGTGATCGACCCAGGGCGCTTCGGTGGCATCGACATAAAATCCCGCGCCCTGACCAAGATCATAGGCCGCGTCATTGGCGACATCCGCACCACGTGGCGAAGTATCGGGAAACACCATCGCGACGCCCTGTTCTGCGCACCAGGCCTGGGCACCGGCCTTGGTCATGGCGTTTTCATGGGTGCAGGTCAGCCCGGACAAGAACCAGATCACGGGCACGGGGCCGTCTGCGGCCTGGGGCGGCAGGAAAAGGGCAAAGGTCATGTCGCAATTACAGACCTCTGACAGATGGCTGGCGACAATCTGGCGGCCGCCAAAGGCGCGGTTTTCGGATGTGATTTCCATGATGACAAGCCTTTTTTTCGTTGTCCCGCCGGGAGCCTCCGGCGGGGATATTTAAGAACAGAAGAAGACCCAGGCTCTGGGCAAGTCAAGCCTTGGACCTCAGACGCCGGTGATCCAGGCGATGACATAGGGCAGGGTGAGGATCGAAGCAGCGGTTGAAAACAGGATGGCCGCAGAGACACGTTGCGGGGCGACGCCGTAATGTTGTGCCAGGATATAGACATTGCCCGCCACCGGCAGCGCCGCGGCAGAGACGATGATGGTGGCGGTGAAGGCATCCACCGGAAAGAGCACCAGCGCGGCCAGCGCCACGGCGGCGGGGTGCAACACCAGTTTGCAGAAGCTGAGATAGCCGGCAATGGTGACCCGTTCCGCCGATTTCGACGCCAGCGAGGCGCCGATCGCAAACAGCGCGCCGGGGGTGGAGGCCCCGCCAAGTATGACCACGAATTCATTTGCGGGCTCTGGCAACGGCATCCCGGTCGAGGCCCAGGATAGGCCCAGCACCATCGACACGATCATCGGGTTTTTCACCAGCCCCAGACCCACGGTGCGCAACACGCCCAGAGACATGCGGCCATCGCGTGCGCCGGTGATCAGGATCACGATCAGCGAGGAAAACACAATCAGGTCGACCGAAAGCACCAGCATCACCGGGCCGATTGCGTCTTCGCCGAACAGTAAGACAAACATCGGCACACCAAGGAAGCCGGTGTTGCCGATCACGGCGCATTGCGCCTCGACCGCGGTTTGTTCGATGCCGATCCGGCGGACCAGGCCGATGACGGTCGCCACCACATAGATCGCCGCCGTGCCGGTCAGATAGGCTAGCACCAATTGGCTGTCCCAGACCTCGGCCAGTGACAGGTTGGCGGAAAAGCGGAACAACATCGCCGACAAGGCGAAGTAGAAGACAAATTTGGTGAGATAGGCGGTGGCCTCGGCCGAAAAAAACCGTGTGCGCGCCGCCCCATAGCCAAGGGCGATGATGGCAAAGAACGGCAGTGTTTTAAGAAAGATCGCCAGCATGACCCACCGATAGCATCTTGGGGGGCAGGGTCAATTTGAAAGGGCGCTTTGGTCCTGAAACCTGATCTGGTGCCCGCGGGCGCCGTGGCTATGGGTTTCCCGGTGCTTTTCGCAGGTCCTTCTTGGCCCCACGTCGTCCCGAGCGGGCAAAGCGCGCAAACAAGCGGCCGTCAGTTACGGCAAAGCCGATGCCAATGACGGCAAATCCAAACCAGGCTATCGGCGCCATGGTTTCGCCCAGGAAAACAACCCCCAAGGCAATTGCAAAGGGCGGGATCAACAATGTCACCAAAAGCAGATTGGCCGCCCCGGCCCGCGCCAGAATTGCGAAATACAGCCCATAGGCCAGCGCCGTCGAAAGCGTGGAGAGCCCAAGAAGTGCCGCCCAAACCCCCATAGACAGTGAAAGGTTCGGCGGGCCATCCAGCACAAGAACGGCCGGGATCATCAGCACGGTACTGCCAAGTAACATACCGAATGCATTGACCAGCGGCGGTTGATCCGAAAGCATGCTGCGCCCCCATACCCCGGCAAGCGCATAAGACATGGTTGCACCCAGCACAGCGAGTTGCGCCAAATTGTGCAGGCTGAATGCGGTCACTGCCGACGGCCCCATGATCAGCGCCACGCCCACAACCCCGAGTGTTGCCCCCGCGATGCGTTTGAATGTCAGAGGTTCATCTTTCAAAAGCAAGCCAGCCATCAGGGCGGCGAACATGGCAGTGGTCGCATTCAGTATAGAGGCAAGGCCGCTGTCAATTTGTGTTTGCCCCCAGAAAATCAGGGAAAATGGAATCGCGTTGTTTAACGCCCCCATGACGAGGTACGCCCCCCAAATCCGCCCAGGGCGGGGCAGACGGGCGCCCCGGGCCCGTAGGGCACAGGCCAGGGCGGTCATTGCCCAGAATACGCGGTGCAACGTGATCGTCATCGGCGGCAGTTCCGTCAGAGCCACTTCGGCAAAGAAGAACGAGCCTCCCCAAACGGCAGCCAGCAGCAATAACATCATGCTGGCCTTGAGATCCATCGTAGGCGGGGGTGGTCTGTTCATTTTCTGCCTTTCCGGGCGAACTGTTGCCGGACAAAGCTAACTTGCAGATGGTTTTGGCGCGATCCGTTTCTTGCGGATAAGACCAGATCCGGGCCTGCGCCTAGCCCGATCCGATCAACACACCCGCGGCGAAAACCAGCGCCCCGCCCAGCACGACCTGAAACGCCGCGCGCAGCATTGGGGTGTCCATGTAACGGTTTTGAATCCAGGCGATTGCCCAAAGTTCGACAAAGACCACCAGCACCGCAATGCTGGTTGCGGTCCAGAAATCCGGGATCAGATAGGGCAGGGCGTGCCCCAACCCGCCCAGGGTGGTCATCACCCCCGACGCGATGCCGCGTTTGAGGGGGGAGCCGCGCCCGGACAATTGGCCGTCGTCGGATGCGGCCTCGGTAAAGCCCATGGAAATTCCGGCCCCGACCGAGGCCGCCAGGCCAACCAGAAACGTGGTCCAGGTGTTCTGGGTGGCAAAAGCGACCGCAAAAATCGGCGCGAGGGTGGAGACAGAGCCATCCATCAGCCCCGCAAGGCCGGGCTGCACCCATGTCAAAAGGAATTGGCGTTTGGCGCTGTTGTCTTCGGTTTCGCGCGCTTCTGGGTCCAGGTGGGTGTCTTGCAGCCGGGTTGCGCTGTCCTGATGGTTTGCTTCTGCTGCCGCCAGATCACCCAGCAATTTGCGGGTGTCGGCGTCGGTGGTGCGTTTGGCGGCCGCCAGATAGAACCGTTCTGCATCCCGTTCCATGGCGGCGGCTTCGTCCCGCATACGGTCAAGCCCGAGATTCTCGATCAGCCATACCGGGCGGCGGGCGTAATATCCCGCCACATGTTCCCGACGGATCAGTGGAATGACCTCGCCGAACCGGGCGCGGTGCAATGCAATCAGCTGTTGGCGGTGGCTGTCTTCTTCCTGGGCCATGCCGTCAAACACCGCCGCGCTGTCGGCAAAATCGGCGCGCAGACGTTCGGCGTACATCCGATAGATGCGCGCGTCGTCCTCTTCTGACGAGATGGCAAGCGCCAGCACCTCTTGTTCGGACAGATCAGAGAAATGGCGGCGCTGGGTCAGGAATCGCATGGGGTGCCCCTAGATTAGAATGATTCTAAACATAGCGATGCGCCCGGACATGGCAAGATCTGGTTGCGGAATTTTCGCCAGATCCTGATTTTGCCCGCCCTAATTTTGCCGATCCTTAATTTTGCCAGATCCTAATTATGCCTGTCCAACCGGCCCTGTGCCATCATCGCCGCCACTGATCCGTCCTCTGTGGCCTGTTCGGAATAGGTGAATGTGCCCTGGTCCAGCACCTCAGAGGCCGCCCGATAAAATCCGCCAAGCGCGGCACGGGCAAAAGACCCGCCAACGCTGATCCGGCTGACGCCGGCCGCGGCCAATTCGCTGACGGAACAATTCGGCCCCGAAATCCCCATGAGCACATTCACCGGCTTGTCGACCGCATCGCAAAGCGTGCGGATTGCCGCGATGTCGCGCAGACCGGGGGCATAAAGCACATCCGCCCCCGCCTTGGAAAACGCCTGAAGCCGCAGGATCGTATCGTCCAGATCCGGGCGTTGCCACAGAAAATTCTCGGCCCGCGCAGTGAGAAGAAAGGGCTGGCCACGACAGGCCTCGGCGGCGGCGGCAATCCGTTCCGTGGCCAGGACAAGATCATGGATCGGCGTATTCGGATAGCCGGTTGCATCCTCGATCGAGCCGCCAACAAGCCCGATCTTGATCGCCTCGGCAATGGTGCGGGCGCAATCACCGGGGGAAATGCCAAACCCATCCTCCAGATCCGCCGTGACCGGAAGGTCGGTCGCCTCGACAATGGCGGCGGCATTGGTCAGAAGCTCGGTCCGGGACAGGCTGGCGAAACTGTCGCGTTTGCCGGCGGAAAAGGCATAGCCCGCGCTGGTGGTGGCCAGGGCCGAAAACCCCATGGCGGTCAGGATACGGGCGGTGCCGGCATCCCAGGGGTTGGGGATGACAAAGGCGCCTTTGGCAGCATGCAGCGCCTTGAAGACCTCGTATTTGCGATATTGCTCTGACACTGGGCTGGGGGGCTGGCCCATGTGTTGCCCCGAATATTGGTCCGCCATAGGACACTCCTTTGCTGGATTTCACCCTACCACAAAAGCGGGGCATCGGGCGACAAAGGTGAACGCGCGGCTGTTGAAACTAAACCGAACAGTCTATAAGTTAATCACACAAGGAGCCGCAAGAATGAGCCCGACCGCCGAATTGGCCAAAACCACCAATCCATCGCAAATCCGCCGAGGGCGCAAGTTTGACCAGGTTCTGGCGGGCGCGCGCGAGGTGTTTCTGGCGCAGGGCTTCGAAGGGGCCTCTGTTGATGACATCGCCCGCGCCGCCGGGGTGTCCAAGGCCACGCTCTATAGCTATTTCCCCGACAAAAGGCTGCTGTTTACCGAGGTGGCCTCCTGCGAATGTTGCCGCCAATCCGACACCGCCATCGCGGTGATCGACGCAAACGGCCCGCCACGCAAAGTGCTGGATCAGGTCGCCCGGCATTTCCTCGGGTTCATCCTGTCGGATTTCGGCATGTCGATTTTCCGCATCTGCGTGGCAGAGGCGGATCGCTTTCCCGACCTCGGCCGCCAGTTCTATAACTCTGGTCCGGCCGTGATGCGGGTGGCGCTGGTGGATTACATGCGCGGAGCGGTCGAGCGGGGCGAACTCGACATCACGGATCTCGATCTGGCGGCCGATCAGTTCAGCGAATTGTGCAAGGCCGATCTGTGGCCGCGCATGATTTTCAATGTGTCTGACCGGATCACGCCGGAAGAGATTGACCGCGTGATCACCGGCGCGCTGGACATCTTCATGGCCCGTTACGGCGTCTGACGCCGCCATCGCCCGGATCAATCAACCCGCCGCACCAAAAGCTGATTGCCCGCCCCCTTGCGGGTTTCAAACACCTTCAATTTCGCCACCAGATCACTCAGCTTGCGCTGGCCATAGCTGCGGGTGTCGAAATCCGGGTTGGCGGCGATGATGAATTGGCCGATCTGGCCAAGGGTGTACCATTCGTCGCCCTGTTCGATCCCCTCCATCGCCTTGAAGATCAGATTGCGGGCCTCTTCCAGCGATCGGGTGCTGGGCGCTTCGCGCACCTCATCTTCGCCGATGTTTTCCAGAAAAATGAACCGCTTGCAGGCCTTGCGAAACGCATCCGGCGTCTTGCGCTGACCCATGCCGTACACATCCAGCCCCTGTTCGCGCACCCGGCTGGCCAATCGGGTGAAATCGCTGTCCGATGATACCAGCACAAATCCGTCAAACCGCCCGGAATGCAACAGATCCATCGCATCAATCACCAGCGCGATGTCACTGGCGTTCTTGCCGACGGTATTGGCGGGTTGATGGTGCGGCACCAGCCCGAATTCGGCCTGCACCCGGCTCCACCCTGCCATCTGTTGCGATGAAAAATCACCATAGCAGCGCCGCACACTGGCTTCGCCCAATGTGGCGATCTCGTCAAAGATCGCCTTGGTATATTTCGGGGATGTGTTATCGGCGTCGATCAGGACAGCCAGCAGGTTTGTTTGTTCTCTCATGCGGGCACCATGGCGGCAACCGCACCAGAGGTCAAACCAAAGACCGGTACATCACCAAAGCATCAACATACCCTTCGGTCGGATGGCAAAAAGCCCCGGGCAAGCGGCCCACAACGTCAAATCCGGCCCGCTCCCACGTGGCAATGGCGCGGGAATTGGTCGCCACGACAAAATTGTATTGCATGGCGCGAAATCCCTGTTGGCGGGCCTCGTCCAGCGATGCCGCCAGCATGGCCCGCGCCACGCCTTTGCCTGCGGCGGCGGGGCTGGTGCAATAACCGGCATTACAGACATGTCGCCCGCCGCCGGTCTGGTTCGCCCGCACATAAAAACAGCCCAATGCGCTGCCATCTTCCTCGGCAATCCAGACCCGCGCGGTCTCTGGCCAGAAATAGGCCAGGCCCCCGGCCATGCCGCCCTGCGGATCGGCACAAAAGGTCTCGCCGCTTTCCACCGCGGGCCGAATAATGGCCCAGACCACGGCATCATCCGCACCGCGGCGCGCTTCTCGAAAACTCAGCCCCATGCTCGACCCTTGCTTCTCTTCTTTCCAAATACGCATCTTTCCGCACCCTCTACGCGTCCGGCCCGGTGAACAGCATTGCCATGCTGCCACCGGGCCGGATCAGTCCGCCGCAAAGGATGGCCCGCGCAGGTGCCTTAGAATTCCACAACCGCGCGGATGGATTTGCCCGCATGCATCAACTCAAAACCTTCGTTGATGTCATCCAGCGACAGTTTATGGGTGATCATCGGATCAATCTCGATCTTGCCATCCATGTACCAATCGACAATTTTCGGCACATCGGTGCGCCCGCGTGCGCCGCCAAACGCCGTGCCACGCCAGACCCGGCCTGTCACAAGCTGGAAGGGACGGGTCGAAATCTCGGCGCCGGCCGGGGCCACGCCGATGATGATCGATTCACCCCACCCCTTGTGCGCGGCCTCCAGCGCCGTGCGCATCACGCCGACATTGCCGGTGGCATCAAATGTGTAATCCGCGCCGCCTTTGGTCAATTCGACCAGATGCGCCACCAGATCGCCCTCGACCTTGGACGGGTTGACGAAATCGGTCATGCCGAAACGGGTGGCCATGTCGACCTTGTCGTCGTTCAGATCAACCCCGACAATCTGGTCGGCGCCAGCCAGGCGCAACCCCTGAAGCACGTTCAGACCAATCCCGCCCAGACCAAAGACAATGGCGCGGGAGCCGATTTCCACCTTGGCGGTGTTGATCACCGCACCAATGCCGGTGGTCACGCCACAACCGATGTAACAAACCTTGTCAAACGGCGCATCCTTGCGGATCTTGGCCAATGCGATTTCCGGCAAAACCGTGTGATTGGCAAATGTCGAACAGCCCATGTAATGCAGGATCGGCGTGCCATCGAGCATGGAGAACCGCGATGTGCCATCGGGCATTACGCCCGCGCCTTGTGTCGTGCGGATCGCCTGACACAGGTTGGTCTTCGGGTTCAGACAATATTCGCATTCGCGGCATTCCGGCGTGTAAAGCGGAATGACATGATCGCCCGGTTTCAGACTGGTGACACCGGCTCCAACCTCAAGCACAACACCGGCCCCCTCGTGGCCCAAAATCGCCGGAAAGGCGCCTTCGGGGTCGGCCCCGGACCGGGTGAATTCATCGGTGTGGCAAAGACCGGTGGCCTTGATCTCGACCAGAACCTCACCTGCCTTCGGCCCTTCGAGGTTCACTTCCATGACTTCCAGGGGTTTGCCCGCTTCCAAAGCAACCGCAGCTCGTGTGCGCATGTGTTTTCCTTTCCAGGGCTGTCTCGTCAAAATGTCGCTGCGAACCTGCGGGAAACCCGATCCGGCTGCAAGTCACAGTTCGGCGTCAGATGTTTATGCGGCTATTTTTCCAGACGAAAGTTCATATGGCAGGCACCACAGGCCCGCCCGATCGGGCCGATCCCGGCGCGCAGCATGTCGACATTGGTCACATCCAGGGCGGTGATCGCGGTTTCCAGGGCCATGGCCTGGGCGGCGAAATCGTTCCAGTCCCGCCAGATTTTGGGCCGGGCTTCGGATTTGGGATCACTGGCCTTGGTTTCAAAAACCTCCGGGATCTCGGCGGCATGTTGCAAAAGCGCGGCGCGGGCGGTTTTCGCCTTGTCGGCGTCAAATTCGGTTTTGCCACGCGCCATATCTGCCAACGTGCCAACACTGCGCGCCATTTCCGACATGCCGTGCATCCGCGCCTTGACGTGGCGATCCTTGACCCCGCTATGGGCCAGCGCCATGCCGGCAAGTGTTCCGCCGACAAGCGCGCATAAAATCAGGCAGGGAATTTGGCGGCGCATGTGCAAAGGCTCCAGATGTTTCTGTCTGCGCAAGACTCGCAAATTGCCAGCGGCTCCGCAACCGGCGGCACGGAAAAGATACCGTTCCCCTTCTTCTGTTCAAAAATATCCCGGGGGGTCTGGGGGGCTGGCCCCCCAGCCTGTCGGCGCGCGCAGGCGCGGCGACATCACAAACCAAAAACGCGTGCCGCCCGGGCTGGGAACTCGACTCTCCAATCTGCCCCTGATATTGGTGAGAACATAAAGTGAACAAATCTATCGCCGTCATGCCGCACCGTCGCCTCCTCTCTCTCTGGTTTCCCCGGCTTGGGGCCGAACGCCTGTTGCGACAGGCGCGCGGCGATGCTGCCTTGCAAGAGATGCCCTTTGCCGTGGTCGAGGATGTGGGCAATGCCCAGATCCTGTCCTCCGTGTCGGATGCGGGCTCGGCGGTCGGGCTTTATTGCGGCCAGCCGCTGCGCGATGCCCACGCGGTCAGCGCCAACCTGCGCACATTGCGGCGCAATCCGCAGGCCGAGGCGGCGTTCCTGGCGGCCTTGATGCGTTGGGCGGGCAAGTTCAGCCCCTGGGTCGCGCTGGATGGGGACGAGGGGCTGATGTTGGATGTGACCGGTTGCAGCCATCTGTTTGGCGGTGAGGCGGGGCTTTGTCGTCAGGTTGCACAGGACTGTCACGATATGGGGATCAGCGTGCGGCATGGCCTTGCCGACAGTCGCGGCGGGGCCTGGGCGCTGGCGCGATACGCCGGGCGGGGGGCGGGGCAGGGCGGGGTGCATACACGGTCCGGCGATGACATCGACCAGGAGGCCCGCGCCACCCGGTCGCGCGCGGCCAAGCGGCGGCATTGGGAACGCGGCGGGGCGGCCCCGACGGGACAGGGAACAGGACAGGGAACAGGACGAGGGACGGAAATCCCCGCCGGAACGATCGCCCCCCCCGGCCAGAACCGCAGTGCGCTGGCCGCCCTTCCGGTGGCGGCGCTGCGGCTGGATGGGGACACGGCGGCCCAGCTGGCGCGGCTGGGCCTGCGCAATATCGGCGATCTGGCGGGACAGCCGCGGGCGGCACTGGCGCGGCGGTTCGGCAAGGGGCTGGTGCTGCGTCTGGATCAGGCCTTTGGCGCGGTGCCAGAGCCGATTTCCCCCGCCGCCCCGCCGCCCCGGTTTGCGGTGCGCATGACCCTGCCGGATCCGATCGGGCTGGAAGAGGACGTACTGGCCGGGCTGGACCGGCTGTTGCCACGCCTGTCGGTGCTTTTGCAGGACAAGGGCATGGGCGCGCGCACCCTTCGGTTGCAGGCCTTTCGCAGTGATCACACCATGCAGACGCTTGAGGTGCGGCTGGCGCGTGCCTCATATGACCCCGAACGCCTGCGCCCGCTGCTGGCGATGAAAGTGCATGAGATTGACGCCGGTTTTGGCATCGACATGCTGCGGCTGGAGGCGGTGCAGGTCGAGCCGCTGGCGATGCGCACGCCGGTGGGGCATCTGGCGGCGGGGGCGGCGGTGAATGCGCGGCTGGCGGCGAATACCAGTCTGGATGATCTGATCGGGCGGCTGGGCGCGCGGGTCGGCATGGAGGCGATCACCCGTCGCCACCCCGGCGACAGCCATATCCCGGAAAAGACCGAACTGGTGCTGGCGGCCGCCTGGTCCGAGCCTGCCGCAGATTGGCCCGCCCCGGCGCGGCCCCGGCCGTTGCTGTTGTGGCAACCTGAACCGGTGCAGGCGCCGGTGGTGCCACGCCTGTCGGCGCGGTTCCGTTGGCGGGGGCGGGCGTTGACCCTTGTGGCGGCGGCGGGACCGGAGCGTATTTCCCCGGAATGGTGGCTGGATGACCCGGCTTGGCGGTCGGGCCAGCGTGATTACTGGCGTGTGACCTGTGGCGAGGGGGATCAGCTTTGGTTATTTTTTGCCCATGGCGGGGCGATGTCGGCGGGATGGTTCTGTCAGGGCAGTTTCGCATGACGTCGCAGGATGGCGCGGATCGGCCGCGAGGTGGCGCGGATCTTATCCATGGGTAAGGCGTAAATATCTGTTAACAAACATTTATTTTGCGTGTCTTTGCCGCGCGGTGCCCGCGACGGTGATGCGCCCATGGACCGCAGGGGGCAGAGGCGTTGTGCCGGACCGTTTGATTTGCTGGTTGATTTGCCGGAGAAACCGCGCAAATCTTTACCCTATGAATAGTTTTTCCCCCTTTCCCGCGTCCGGGTCGGATGTGGTGGCGTTTCAACGCCCCGAGCTGTCGGTCATCCTGTCGCTGTATGGTCGCATGGTGGCGGCGGGTGAATGGCGAGACTATGGGATTTCCATGCTGCGCGATGTGGCGGTGTTTTCCGTGTTCAAGCGCACTGCGGAAAATCCGCTGTACCGGATCGAGAAACGCCCCAAGCTGCGGAACCGTCAGGGCATGTATGCGGTGATTGGCATCGACGGTCAGGTGCTGAAGCGCGGTCATGATCTGAAATCGGTGTTGCGGGTGCTGGAGCGGAAATTGATCCGTGTGGTTGAATAGGGCCGACCTGGGCCTGTGGTCTGAGAATATGGCATGAGAGATCCGCCTGAACAAACCTGTTCTGGAAACTGGGCCCGAATAAAACGGCCCGAACAATACGGCCTCCACATATGCAGCAGGGGGTATGCAGGGAGGGGGCCGGCCCCCTCGGCCTTTGGCCTCACCCCCGGGATATTTTTGGTCAGATGAAGGCCGGAGGAACGCCTGCAGGTTGGCGAGGCACAGGTGAGGCAACGGCGGGGAGCATCAGTGGGGAGCATTGGCGGGAATTACACCTGCGGTGCGCGCGGTTTCAGCTGCATCAGGCTGTCTACCCAGGCCAGTTGTTTTGGCAGGCTTATCCGTTTCAAATCATAATGCGCCACCACATGGGCACGGGCATTGCGGCGCAGGTGATCGCGCAAATCGGCGTCATCCAGCAGGGTACAGACCTTGTCGACCAGGGCTGTGCGGTCGAAGAAATCCACCAACAGGCCGGTGTCGCCGTCAGTCAGAACCTCGCGCACCGGGGCGGTGTCGCTGGCGACAATTGGTGCGCCTGCGCTCATCGCTTCGAGCAGCGACCAGCTGAGTACAAAGGGATAGGTCAGATAGACATGTGCCCGGCTGACCCGCATGAAGGAGAGAAAGACACCATAGGGCACCCGGCCGAGGAAATGCACCCGCGCCCAATCGGCATCGGGGATTTGATCGCGGACCTCGTCGATGAAGACCTGTTTCCAGCTTTTGCCATCCGGGGCCTTGGCCCCGTAGCTGACCTGGTCGCCGCCGATCAGCACGATCTGGGCCTTGGGCCGCCGCCGCAGCAGGTCGGGCAGGGCACGCATGAAGATGTGATAGCCGCGATAGGGTTCGAGGTTGCGGTTGATGAAGGTAATCACCTCGACGTCGCGCGTCAGGGTCTGGCCATTGCCAACGTCCAGCTGTGCATTGCTATCGGCGGTGACGTAATCGGTGTCGATCCCATCGTGGATCACGGAAATGCGGGCGCGCATGTCGGGCGGGAAGGTGTCGGCCTGAAATGCCGTCGGGCTGATGCCGGCATCGCCGACCTCGAAGTGCAACCGGTTGTTGAGGTTCTTGAACCGCAAGCGCAGGGCATCGGTGGCCGGCGAGGTGCCGGTGAATTCCGGGTCGAACCCGACAAAGGGATATTCGGCGGTGTGGTATAATTCGCAGTAAAGCCCCAGGCGGGCCTCTGGCCAGACGTCTTTGAGAAACAGGCTTTCGCCCCAGCCGTGATGCGCCAGGATGACATCGGGTGAAAAGCCGCGTGCTTTCAGGGCAAGGGCGGCGGTGTAACAGCTTTGGCCGCGAATCACCTTGGTTTCAAAATCCTGCAGCCAGGGATGTTGGCCCTTGGCCGGGTTACCGTTGATCTTGTAGGGGACGATGGTGACGCCGTTCCATTGGGTCGGTTTGTCGACCTTTGGGGTCAGGGCGACAACCTGATCGCCGCGTGCGGCCAGAGCCGGGGCAAGATGTTTGTATTGGCCGGGAAAATTCTGATGAATTAAAAGGTACTTCGTCACGCCTGTCATTGCCCGATTGTTTTGCCGTGACTATAGGGCGGCATTGCGGGTCGGACAAGCATCGGCCGCGCATGTCTGGTCAGGATGGCGCGCGGACCGGCCGTTGATCGGACGGCGGCGCCGATCACGGCGCGGCAAGCGCGCGCCCTATTTCGAGAATCGTGCCCGAACGGCGGCCATGTCGAGTTGCTGTTCGGTCAGGCCTTCTGGTTCCCACTCGCTTCTTTCGGCCTCAAAGAAATCACCGCCATAGATATGCAGCGCGGCGGTGAGCCGTGGAATCGGGTTGCTGACGGAATGGATGATGTCCGGCCCCATAGGGCAGACATCGCCGGTTGTCAGCGACCGGGCCCCCGCCGCTTCGATCAATCCCTGGGGATGGTCCTTGATTCGCCGCCAGAAGATATTGTCCTCTCGTCCGCCATAAATGCCGATCACGGCCCACATTTCGTGGTTGTGGGGCGGAATCATCACCGTAGGCTTCCACGCGAGGTTCACGATGGTCAGATTGTCGGACTGATAAAGCGCGGTGATTCCCGGTTCTGTCGGCTCGCCCAGGGCGGCCATCACGGCGGCAGGATCGGCCATGGCACGCCGCATCACTTCGGCGGCGGAGGTGTGGGTTGGGTCATTTTCAACGGCGTCGCAGCAGTCGGAAACGAATCTTTCTACATCAAACATCGACGTCCCCCCGGCGTGATCCAATGTTGCCATCATATCACAAGTGGCATTCTGCGTCAGCCTTGGGGCGCGGTTGGGGGCGGGCCGGGGCCGGATTGGGGGGCAGGATGTTCGCCCAAAAGAAAAGGCCGCGCAAGAATGCACGGCCCTTTCGAATTCAAGTCGCTGTCAGCGTTCAGCCCTGGCGGGCTTTGAACCGCCGTTGTGTCTTGTTGATCACATAGACACGGCCCTTGCGGCGCACAATGCGGCAATCGCGGTGCCGATTCTTGAGCGAGCGGAGCGAGTTCTTGACCTTCATGTCAGTCTCTCCTTCTACGCGGCGCGTGGGCGCGCCTGGGTTGTTGTTTTGCTCTGGCCAACATGGCCAGAGCGGTGAAATGGTGGGCGATACTGGGATCGAACCAGTGACCCCTTCGATGTCAACGAAGTGCTCTACCGCTGAGCTAATCACCCGAGAAACCTCGCACTGACGGAGAGCCCCATAAAAGAATGGGGCGCGGAACCCCGCGCCAGTAGACGGCTCTATAAATAGGTTTGCGGGGGCGATCAAGGGCTTTTGATAAGGAAAGAAAAAGGACTAGTATCGTGGCATGACTTGCGGGAGACGCTTTTGCCCAAGACCGCCTTTACCCTGTTCCGCCCAGAGCGTGTTTTGACGCCTGTGGTGTTTGCCTCGCCACATTCGGGGCGGGATTATCCATGGTCCTTCCTGCGGCGGACCGTATTGGACGAACATGTGATTCGCACGTCGGAAGACGCCTATGTGGACCGGCTTTTTGAATGTGGGCCGCAATTTGGTGCGCCTTTTCTATGTGCGGGGGCGCCGCGGGCCTTTGTCGACCTCAATCGGGCGGCAGAGGAGCTGGACCCGGCGTTGATTGAAGGCGCGCGCAAGCCGGGGCATAATCCACGGGTGATGTCCGGGCTGGGGGTGATCCCGCGTGTGGTGGCCGGCGGGCGCAATATTTACCGTGGCAAATTGACCATGGCCGAGGCCGAGGGCCGGATTGACCGCTATTGGCGGCCCTATCATCAGCAGGTGCAGACGCTTTTGACCGAAGCGCATGAGCGATTCGGCGAAGCGGTCCTGGTGGATTGCCATTCGATGCCGCATGAGGCGTTGGAACCGATTGCCCGTTCCGGGGCCCGCAGACCCGAGGTGGTGATCGGCGATCGCTTTGGCGCATCGGCAAGCGAAGAGATTGTTGAGCGGATCGAGATGGCCTTTGTTGCGGCGGGGCTGGTGGTGGTGCGCAATGCACCTTTTGCCGGGGCCTATATCACCCAGCATTATGGTCGGCCTTCGCGGCAGCAGCACGCAATTCAGATCGAGATTGATCGCTCTCTCTACATGAATGAGCAGGCGATTCGCCCAAATGCGAATTTTCAGGCCTTTCGAAAATTGTTGCGTGGGGTGGTGGCGGAAATCGCCTCTATCGGTGCGCAGGAATTGCCGTTGGCGGCGGAATAGCCCGCCCGCTGACGACGCGTTGCCCCCAAGCATCGCGGATTTCACAGGCGTTTTCACGGGCTTTGAAGAGTCCCGGACGTGATCCGGGACCTCATCGCAGGCCGCTGGAGGTCCCGGATCAGGTCCGGGACTGGTGCGCATGGGGTTTCTGGCCCTGGCGCAGAGCGCGGCCTTTGAAACTAGCGCAGGGCGCGGCCCTTGAGACTAGCGCAGAGCGCGGCCTTTGAGAATCGCATCCGGCCCAAAGCGGGCGCGAATCGCATCTGTGGCGCGTTCGGCCCCGGCGCGGCGGCTGGCATCGGGGTCCAGAAGGTCCGGGGCGCGGTCGGCGTCATCCGCAGACACCAGATGGGAAATCCCGCAGCCCAACAGCCGATAAGCCCCCTGATCGGCCACGCCATCGAACAGCGCCCGTGCGGTGCGATAGATGGTGTCGGCCATCTGGGTCGCATCGCGCAGGGATTGCCGCCGGGTCAGGGTTTGGAATTTGGCGGTCTTCAGCTTCAAGGTCACCACCAATCCGGCCTTGTCCTTGGCCTTGGCGCGATCTGCGACTTTCTCTGCCATGCGCCAAAGATGCCCGTCGAGCAGATCCGGGTCCGAGGTGTCCTCGAAAAAGGTGGTTTCATTGCTGATGGATTTGATCGGCGCATTGGCAGAGATCCGGCGCCGATCCTGGCCGCGCGCCAGATGCCACAGGCGGGTGCCCATCGAGCCGAACCGGGCCGTCAGGTCGCGTTCATCCCAGCGGCGCAGATCGTTGAAGGTGCGAATGCCCGCCTTTTCCAGCGCCGCCTGTGCGGCCTGACCCACGCCCCAGATCATGCGCACGGGTTTGTCGCGCAGAAAATCCTCGGTCTCGGCCTGGCCGATCACGGAAAACCCATGCGGTTTGTCCAGATCGCTGGCGATCTTGGCGAGGAATTTGTTATGCGCCAGACCCACCGATCCGGTGATGCCCAATTCGGTGCGCATGCGCCGCACCATACGCGCCAGCATCAGCGCCGGGGGCGCGCCGTGCAACCGCTGGGTGCCGGTCAGATCGAGAAATGCCTCGTCCAGCGAGAGCGGTTCCACCACCGGGGTCAATTCATCCATCATGGCGCGGATGGCGCGGGATACGTCGACATAGGCGGACATGCGCGGTTTGATCACCACCGCGTCGGGGCAGAGTTTCAGCGCCTGAAACATCGGCATCGCCGAGCGCACGCCGCGAATGCGCGCAACATAACAGGCGGTCGAGACCACACCGCGTTTGCCGCCGCCGATGATCACCGGTTTATGGGCCAGGCTGGGGTCATCGCGTTTTTCCACGCTGGCATAAAACGCATCGCAATCCATATGGGCGATGGTCAGATCGTTCAATTCGTCATGCGCCACAACCCGGCGCGACCGACAGGCCGGGCAGGGCGGGGCATTGGCCGACCCCCAGGTGGGATCGACGGCGAATTCATGCAAACAATCACGGCAGAGGGCGGGCATGGTGGTGCTCTTAGGGCAGACACCCCATATATATCCGGTATGCAGCCACAGGGCGAGGGGGCAGATGGGCGAAACTGAATTCTCTGGTGCAAAGCTGGCCTTGTTTCTGGGGGACAGCCTGTTGGTGATCCGGCGCGATGACCGCCCGGATATTCCCTGGCCAAATGCGCTTGACCTGCCGGGGGGCGGGCGCGAAGGCGGCGAAAGCGCCAAATCCTGTGCATTGCGCGAAACCCGCGAAGAGGTGGGATTGGTGGTTGCGCCAGAGGCGCTAAGCTATTGCCGGACTTATATGCGCCCGCATGGGCGGGTGGTGTTTTTTGTGGCGCATTTGCCCGCAGAGGCCGAAAAAGACGTGGTTTTTGGCAACGAGGGCCAGGGTTGGATGTTGATGCCGCCGGAAACCTTTGCCGACCATCCCGAAGCTGTGCCACATTTTCGCGACCAAATGCGGGCCTATCTTGACCAGCGATAGCTGCGGCGTGCGCAATTGTCGTGCAAGTTGTCCCGGCTGCGACTATGACCCGTTGAAGTCCGCCTGACGCAGGGGTAGGACGCGACTGTTTTTGACCCGAAAGCGACACAAAATGCGAATGAGAGACACTTTTATCAAACCCATGCACCCGGAAGGGCGTCGGTTTGTGGCGATTTTTGCAGCAATCACGGTTTTGCTGTTTCTGGTGTCCCAGATTCTGGGCTGGATCGGCGTCGGGTTAACGGTCTGGTGTTATTACTTCTTTCGTGACCCCAAGCGGGTGGTCCCGGTGCGCGAGGGGCTGGTTGTCAGCCCGGCGGATGGGATTGTGTCGTTGATCGAACATGCGGTGCCGCCGCCGGAACTGGGCATGTCGGATGCGCCGCTTTTGCGGGTCAGCGTATTCATGAGCGTGTTCAACTGTCACGTGAACCGTGCGCCGGTGCCCGGTCGGATCACGGCCATCGCTTATCGCGCGGGCAAGTTCTTTAATGCCTCGCTGGACAAGGCAAGTTCTGACAACGAGCGCAATTCGCTGTGCATCGAAATGGCGGATGGTCGCCAGATCGCGGTGGTGCAGATTGCCGGTCTGGTTGCCCGTCGGATTGTGTGTTTCGTTTCAGAAGGCGACACGATTGACGCGGGCGCGCGGTTTGGCCTGATCCGGTTTGGGTCGCGGTTGGATGTCTATCTGCCGGACGGGGTTTTGCCACAGGTGCATCTTGGCCAGACGATGATCGCCGGTGAAACGGTTCTGGCCGATCTGACAGCCAATGATTCCGACCGTGTGGCGCGGACGGACTAGGTGATGCAGGACATGCCACCCGAAGACCCGTCCAAAACGGGGCGCGACAAGAAGAAATTCGTGCCGATCGTGCATCTGTTGCCCAATCTTCTGACGCTTGCGGCGATCTGTGCCGGGCTGACGGCGATCCGATTTGGCTATCAGGGCGATTTCGAACAGGCTGTGCGGTTGATCCTGTTGGCCTGTATTCTGGACGGGGTCGATGGCCGGTTGGCGCGTTTGTTGCGCTGTCAGAGCCAGGTGGGGGCGGAGCTGGATTCGCTGGCGGATTTTGTCAATTTCGGCGTGGCGCCGGGGCTGATCATCCACGCTTGGGCGCTTCAGGATTTCAGCCGCGCCGGGTGGATTGCGGTGTTGTGTTATTCGATCTGCTGCGTGCTGCGTCTGGCCCGGTTCAACGTCAACAACCGCGCCGCCGCAGACACCGGCAGTGATTTCTTTGTCGGGGTGCCGTCGCCGGCGGGGGCGATCCTGGCCATGGTGCCGATGTATGTCGCGTTCCTGTTCGGGGATGCGACGCTGGTGCCGCCGGCGGTTGTCGCGGGCTATATTCTTTTGATCGGGTTGCTGATGATCAGCCAGATCCCGACCTATTCTTTCAAGAACCTTTCGATTTATCGCGAGAATGCAAAATTTTGGGTTTTGGGTGCGATCATGACTGTTGTCGCATTGTTCACATACCTTTGGGCTACGCTGCTTGTGGCCACCATTGTTTATGTCGGCGGGCTGATATGGGCTTTTTGGTCGATGCGGAAAACTACCAAATAAGGGGATGCTCCTTTGGATCCTAACCAAGTCAAAGTTTCTTATGCCCGGTGGGCACCTATTTACGATCATACCTTTGGAGCGGTCACGCGGATCGGACGCCGCAGGTCGGTTGAATATATCAACAACCTGCCGGGGGACCGGGTGTTGGAGGTTGGCGTCGGCACGGGCATGGCCCTGCGCCATTACCGCCCCGACATCGAAGTGACCGGCATTGATTTCAGCCATGACATGCTGGGCAAGGCCCGCGCCAAGGTGCAGGAACTGGGCCTGAAACAGGTGGTCACGCTGAAACAGATGGACGCGCGCGAGATCGAATTTCCCGACAATTCCTTTGATGCCGTGGTTGGCATGCATCTGGTTTCGGTGGTGCCAGAGCCGGAGCGGGTGATCGCGGAAATGGCGCGGGTCTGCAAACCGGGGGGCAAGGTGATCATCACCAATCATTTCGCCCACGAATCTGGCATTCTTGCTGTGGCGGAACGAATTTCCGCCCGGTTTTACGACGTCCTGGGCTGGCATTCCGATTTCAGCATCGACACTGTGCTTGGCGAACCCAGCCTGCAAATTGTCGAGCAACAGAAATTCCCACCGCTGCGGATGATGACGTTTCTTGTCTTGCAAAAAGCCGCTAACTGCTGATTTCAAACGGTAATTTATAGATTTCCGACCGGCCGCTGACCTCTCTGTCGCGGTCCGGTCGATGCCATGCGCACCACCCGGTTTCGGGTTTCATGTGGTTGGCGCATAGGGATATGCAAAACCGGCATTTGCAGTTCCGGGACCGCCCTACATAGGCTGCGCACATCCAAGACAGGGAGCAATGATAATGAATTTCTTGAAAAACTGTGTGGCTGGTGCGGCGCTGACCATCGCGCTTGCCGGTGGTGCCATGGCCGAAAACAGCCTTCGGGTGGCCTATGACGCCGATCCGGTCTCGCTTGACCCGTATGAACAGCTTTCGGGTGGCACGCTTCAGCTGAACCATATGGCGTTTGACCCGCTGGTGCGCTGGACCCAGGATCTTCAGTTCGAGGCCCGTCTGGCCGAAAGCTGGGAACAGATCGACGAAACCACCATGCGCTTCAAGCTGCGCGAAGGGGTGAAATTCCACTCCGGCAACGAAATGACGGCCAAGGATTTCGACTGGACCTTTGACCGCGTCAAGGAAAGCCCGGATTTCAAAGGGATCTTCGCACCTTTCACCGATCTGGAAGTGGTCGATGATTACACCATCGACCTGAAAACGGCCAAGCCTTTCCCGCTGGTGCTGCACACCGCGACCTACATCTTCCCGATGGACAGCGCGTTTTATTCCGGCATGACCGACGACGGCAAAGACAAGGCCGAAATCGTCAAGCACGGCGACAGCTTTGCTTCGCGCAATCTGTCGGGCACCGGTCCGTTCATCGTGACCGAGCGCGAGCAAGGCGTCAAAGTCATGTTCGAACGTTTTGACGGCTATTGGGACACCGCATCCGAGGGCAATGTGGATGAAATCATCCTGACCCCGATCAAGGAAGATCCGACACGGGTTGCCGCACTTCTGTCCGGTGATGTGGATTTCATCGCGCCCGTGCCGCCGACCGATCTGAAACGTCTGGAAGATGCCGATGGCGTCAACCTGATCACCATGGCGGGCACACGGATCATCACGTTCCAAATGAACCAGGAACGGGTTGAGGCGTTCAAAGACCCCAAAGTGCGTCAGGCGATTGATTATGCCGTGAACAACGCCGGTATCGTGGATCGCATCATGCGCGGCTTCGGCACCGTGGGCGCACAGGCGTCGCCAGCCGGGTATCTGGGCCACGTTGAAGGCATGGAACCCCGGTTTGACGTCGAAAAAGCCAAGGCCCTGATGGCCGAAGCGGGCTATGCCGACGGGTTTTCCATCACCATGATGGCGCCGAACAACCGCTATGTGAACGATGACAAGATCGCCCAGGCTGTGGCCTCGATGTTGTCGCAAATCGGGATCAAGGTGGATCTGCAAACCCTGCCGAAAGCCCAATACTGGCCCAAGTTCGACGAACGCGCGGCTGACATGATGATGATTGGCTGGCACGCAGACACCGAAGATTCGGCCAACTTCCACCAGTTCCTGACCGCGTGCCCGGATGCAGATTCCGGCAATGGTCAGTACAACTCGGGCAATTATTGCAACCCCGAGGCGGATGCGCTGATGGATGCGGCCAATGGCGAAACCGATCAGGCCAAGCGTGGCGAAATGCTGCAAGAGCTGGAGCAGATGCTCTATGACGACGCGGCGTTCATCCCGCTGCATTGGCAGAACCTCGCATGGGGTGCCAAGGACGGCATGAATGCGGGCGACATCGTCAACGCGTTGAACTTTCCCTACTTTGGCGATCTGAAGATCTCTGAGTAAGTTCGGAAACCTCCGGGGGCGCGGATTCGCGCCCCCATTCTTTCTGCCGGAACGGAACCGGGCGGAAAACAGGCATTCACTAGGGGGGACGACGCGGTATGTTTGCTTATCTCGTCAAACGGATCTTGCAGGCCATTGCGGTGATGCTGGCAATTTCCATGATCGGATTTGCCATTCAGGGCAATCTGGGCGATCCACTGCGCGAGCTTCTGGGCCAATCGGTGTCCGAAGAAGTGCGCCAGCAATTGCGCGAAGACCTTGGGCTGAACGACCCCTTTTTGGTGCAATACATGCGATTCCTGGGCAATGCGTTGCAGGGCGATCTTGGCACGTCGTATTTCTTCAAGGAACCCGCGCTTGAGGTCATCCTGAAGAAGTTTCCTGCCACGATGGAGCTGGTGTTCGGCGCGACGCTGATCATTGTTGGCCTGTCTGTGCCGCTGGGGGTTTATACCGCGATCCGGCCCAATTCGATTGCCAGCAAGGTGATCATGGCGCTGTCGATTGTCGGCATTTCCATTCCAGTCTTTCTGACCGCCATTCTGATGATCTATCTCTTTGCGGTCGAGCTTGGCTGGATGCCATCCTTTGGTCGGGGGGAAACGGTGCATGTGTTTGGCTATTGGGACACCAATTTCCTGTCTGCCGATGGCTGGGCGCATATCATCATGCCCTCTGTCGCGCTGTCGTCGATCATGTTGCCGCTGTTTGTGCGGCTGATCCGGGCCGAAATGATGGATGTGCTGCAAAGCGAATATGTGCGTTTCGCCCGTGCCAAGGGCATTGCGCCCTGGCGGATCTATTTCATCCACGCGTTGAAAAACACCATGCTGCCGGTGATCACCGTCGGCGGTGTCCAGATCGGCACCATGGTGGCCTATACCATTCTGACCGAAACCGTGTTCAGCTGGCCCGGCATGGGGTCGATGTTCCGGGAGGCGGTGAACCGGGTCGATACCCCCCTGATCGTGGCCTATCTGATTGTGGTCGGGTTTATCTTTGTCATCACCA
>NZ_JAUOSD010000015.1:0-120164 GCF_030548265.1 Marinovum sp. 2_MG-2023
GTGATTGAAGCCTATCTTGGCACCGGTTTGAAGAACAAGGAGCCAGCATGATGGGTGATCTGTCGCGCAATGGGGGGGGGGGCCCCCCCCCCCCCCCCCCCCCGGTTCCTTGACGTCAGGCGCGACGCCGGCGTCCACCGCTGCGCCCGCTACGACCACGGCCTTCCTGACCGGCTTTCACCGGCAATTTGTTGGCCGCAATCCAGGCCCCGCCATGGGCATCATTGTCGGTCAGAAGATTGGCGGCGCGGATCGCCTCCATCTCGCTGCCGGAACGGGCCTGCATCGACCCCAGCCCAAACAACGTCACAAAGGTCTCGTCGTCGATTTCCGCAGGCAGGATGATGCCGGCGGCTTCGACTTCGGCCTTTTTCGCTGCAATCCTGGTTTGTGTCACCGGCATCGCCACCGGGTTCATGATCGCACTGGTCATGCCGGCGCCCATGGCCATCGGCAGAAACGCATTGTTGATGCCGTGGCGGTTGGGCAGCCCAAAAGAGATGTTTGACGCGCCACAGGTGGTGTTCACGCCCAGCTCATCGCGCAAACGACGCACCAGGGTGAAAACCTGTTTGCCAGCGGTTGCCATGGCCCCAATCGGCATCACCAGCGGGTCGACCACGATGTCATGGGCCGGAATGCCGAAATCGGCGGCGCGTTCGACGATCTTCTTGGCCACGGCAAAACGCACATCCGGGTCTTCGGAAATCCCGGTGTCGTCATTGGAAATGGCCACCACGGGCACATTGTATTTCTTCACCAGCGGCAGCACAAATTCCAGCCGCTCTTCTTCGCCGGTTACGGAATTCAGCAGCGGGCGGCCTTCGCAGACCTTCAATCCGGCCTCAAGTGCCGCAGGCACAGAGCTGTCGATGCAGAGCGGCACGTCAACCAGCCCCTGGACCATTTCCAGGATCTTGGTCATCAGCGGCGGTTCGGTTTCATTTGGATTCGGGTTGGAGTTGTAGACAACCCCGGCATTGATATCGAGGATATTTGCCCCGGCGGCGACCTGTGCCAGCGCGTCTTTTTCCACGGTTGAAAAATCGCCCGCTTCAAGCTCTGCTGCCAGTTTCTTGCGTCCGGTCGGGTTGATACGCTCGCCGATCACACAGAACGGTTCGTCAAATCCGATGACGGCGGTTTTGGTTTTTGACTCGACAATCGTGCGGGTCATATCAATGCTCCTGTAAGGCGCGCCAGAATGGCCGGCAGCGCGGGATCGGTGAAATCTTGCAAGGTCTCGAAGGCGCCAGCCTGGCGCAGGGTCTCGTCGTCCAGCGCGGAGCGGATGCCGACGCTATAAGCGCCAGAGGCCCGCGCCGCACGCATCCCCGATGGGCTGTCCTCGAACGCGATGGCACTGCTGGGCGAAACGCCAAGTTGCCGCATCGCTTCGATATAGGGGTAGGGGTCGGGTTTGCCGCGCGGGCATTCCTCGCCAATCACGATCACGTCGAAGTATTGGCGCAGGCCAATTGCATCCAGCATCGCCTCGGCGTTCAGCCGCATGGCGTTGGTCACGATCGCCCGTGGCCAGTCATTTGCAACCGCCTCTTTCACCAATGCGGTCACACCGGGCATCGCCGGATAGGGGCGCGGCAGACGGTCGCGAAACTGGGCCTCTTTCCAGTCGCTCAATCCCTGCGGGTCCGGTTCATCCGGCAGAAAATCCGCATAGATGTCAACGTTCAGCCGCCCATGCATGTCGCGCATATAGCCTTCGTCGGTCAGATCCATGCCGCGCGACGCCCAAAGTTCCTTGTAGACCTGAATATGGATTGGGTCGGAATTCAACATCGTCCCATCAAGATCGAAAAGCAGCGTCGGCATGTTATTCCTCAGTCCCCGGTCACGGGTTTGCTGGCGTTGCCGCCATGGTTCGTGGCCCATTCAGAACTTGCCGTGATCCCGCCCAGCGGGAAAAAATGCAAGGCCTCGACGTTAAAGTCGGGATGGGCCGCCTTGTGATTGGCGAGGTCGGTGATCACATCCATCGGCGCATAAGGCAAGAGCAGCTTGGTCACATCCATCGCCCGTTTCTGCAAAACCTTCAACGATGGTCCCACGCCACAGGCGATGGCGAATTTGATCAGGGTCTGCAATTTGGCCGGACCGGCCACACCGACATGGATCGGCAGGTTGATACCGGCGGCGCGCACCCCATCGGCCCAGGCAATGATCGGCGCCGCTTCAAACGCGAATTGCGTCACCAGCGCCATATCGGCATCGGTGGTTTCGTTGAATTTGTTTTTCCAACGCAGGGCGGCTTCGACATTGGTATTGGAGCCGTCAAGGTCGATGTCGCGGTTGCCTTCGGGGTGGCCCGCCACATGCAACCGTTTGAAGCCGGCACGGTCAAACAACCCGGTTTCCAGAAGCTGCATGGAATTGTCGAAATCCCCCTGCGGCTCCTTCACGCCACCGGCGAGCAAGAGCGCCTGGTTCACACCAGCCTCGCCCTGATACATGGCGATCCAGTTTTCCAACGTGGCGCGGTCCCGAATGATGCGGGCGGGGAAATGCGGCATGACCGCAAAGCCATCTTTGGCCAGACGGCGGGCGGTGGCCACCATGTCGTCGATGGGGGTGCCGTCGATATGGGCGATATAGACGCGGGTGCCCGGCGCCAGGAGGTCGCGGAAATCGCTGATCTTTTGCGCGGTGCGCGGCATGACCTCGATCGAATAGCCATCAATGAATTCGGCAACCACCGGCGAAGAGGTGGCGATCATCGGTGTGTCACGCCGTTTGAAGTTCAACAAAGCCATTGCGGCCCCCCTTATGGTGCGCAGGGTACTGCGTCTGCGCGACAGCCGGGGCTCAGGCCCAGCCATCATTGGCAATCAGGGTCTTTATCCGATCCTGATCATATTCACCGTCCAGTCGCGCGGCCTCGGCCTTTGCGACATCTGCGGCGTCTCCGTCGACCGGATAAGGGGGGGCTTTGCGCCATTCGGCCAGATAGGCATCGGTGTCGGCGGCGCCGACCTTCATTGCGGCACGGTCAATGGCCTGTTCGAAACGTTCGGGCAGCGGCACCTTGGCGGCGCGGCGGCCTTTGCCAACGATGACCTGGGCCGGAATGTCCCGCCAGTAAACCACTGTCACATCAGCCATTTGATTCCCCTTTTCCGGTAATCCCTGAATAAGTCAGGGGGGATTTGCGCCACGTCCCAATTTCGACCGAACACCGCTGATCCGCGACCTCGGTTTGGCCCAATGGACGATTTCGCATGGATAGGCGGTTGCGATCCGCGAAGGAACCCAAGGCGCAGCTCATAATATTCATGCAGAACATGAGCGTGGCTCATGTCGGGTGGCAAAAGGGTCTGTGCGATCTGTCACAAAGAATTAAGGCCAGACCCAGATGGCCGCTTGCACGCCAGCAGGGTCGTGCCTATCCTCAAAGGCAACACGATACTCGGAGGGCGTTACAATGGCGTCCAGGCGTCCCAAAGGTGCGGGCGCTTTCCCGAAACCGGTAGAGAGCCCCGCGCCACGACCGCCCGCTCCGGACGCGCTTTATGCTGCGCTGGATTTGGGCACGAACAGTTGCCGCATGTTGATTGCCCAGCCAAAGGGCAGTCAGTTCCATGTGGTCGATAGTTTCTCCAAATCCGTGCAACTCGGGTCTGGGCTGGAACGATCCGGACGGTTGAGCCGCGCCTCTATCGGGCGCACGGTTCAGGCGATGCGAATCTGTGGCCAGAAGCTGCGGCGGCATAAGGTGCAGAACATGCGTCTTGTGGCGACAGAGGCCTGTCGCCGCGCCAAGAACGCCCGCGATCTGGTGAAATATGTCCAACGCGAAACCGGGCTTCAGCTTGAGATTATTGAACCGGAAGAAGAAGCGCGGCTGGCCGTGATATCTTGTGCGCCGCTGGTCAGCACCAAGACCGATCAATTGCTGGTGGTGGATATTGGCGGCGGTTCGACCGAATTGGTGTGGATTGATTTGTCGGCGGTGCCCAATCAGGACCGACCGCGCGCGATCATGCGGCTGCACACCGGGTTTCAGAATGCCGGCAGCCCGTTTCCGGTGGCGCGGGTGGTGGATTGGATTTCCGTGCCGCTTGGCGTTGCCACCCTGCGTGACCAATTCAACGATGTCGAAGATGATGCGGCGCGCTATGCGTTGATGTCGTGGTTCTTTGAGGAAAACCTCGCTGATTTTGCGCCGTACAAGGATGTGCAGGCGCGTGAGGGTTTTCAGATTGTCGGCACCTCTGGCACTGTGACCACGGTGGCCGCCAGCCATCTGGGGTTGAAGCGCTATGACCGGACCAAGGTGGATGGTCTGCGGATGAGTTCGGATCAGATCGACAAGGTGATCAACCAATATCTGGAGTTGGGCCCGGAGGGGCGGCGCAAAGATCCGCGGATCGGGCAGGATCGTCAGGCACTGATCATGTCGGGGGCGGCAATTTTGCAGGCGTTGTTGCGGTCCTGGCCGACGGATCGGTTATCGGTGGCGGATCGGGGTTTGCGTGAGGGGCTGCTTTATGCGCAGATGTCGGCGCATGGGGTGTTGGAAGACGGGCCGTATTGAGATTTTCACCGCAGTTTGATACTGCGCCGCTTTGACAATGAGCGCTCTGCGCGCTTTAGGAGCCCTTCGGGCGGAGTTTGGGGGCGTTGCCCCCGTCGCGCAAGCGCGACTCCCCCAGGATATTTTTGAACAGAAGAAGCATCGAGGGCGACGTAATGGCCAAGAAACCCACAGGAAAGTCGCCCACGGGCAAGAATACATCCGGGCGCGGGCAGCGCGATTTGACGGTCAAGGTCAAGACCGCACGCGGGCGCACCCTGTCTTCGACCCGTTGGTTGCAACGGCAATTGAACGATCCTTATGTCAAACGCGCCCAGACCGAGGGATATCGGGGGCGCGCGGCGTTCAAGATCCTTGAGCTGGATGAGAAATATCGCTTCTTGGTGCCGGGCGCCCGGGTTGTCGATCTGGGCTGTGCGCCGGGGGGATGGTGTCAGGTGGCGGTGAAGCGCATCAATGCGCTTGGCGAACGCTCAGGCAAGGCGGTTGGCACGATCCTCGGGATTGATTTGCAGGAGATCGAGCCGATTGCCGGGGCGGAATTGCATGTGCTCGATTTTCTGGATGAGGGTGCGGATGATCAGGTCAAGGCCTGGTTGGGCGGCAAGGCGGATGTGGTGATGTCCGACATGGCGGCGTCTTCGTCCGGGCACAAACAGACCGACCATTTGCGCATCATGCATCTGTGTGAAACAGCGGCCTATTTCGCATTTGACGTGCTGGACGAGGGCGGCACATTTGTGGCCAAGGTTCTGGCTGGCGGTGCCGAGGGCGATTTGCAGAAGCTGTTGAAGCAGAATTTCACCAAGGTGGTGAATGTGAAACCGCCCAGCTCGCGCGCGGATTCCAGCGAAAAGTTTGTTGTCGCCACCGGATTTCGGGGCGGCACAGGGACATCTGACATCTAGCGGTGACATCTGACATCCAGCGGTGACATCCGACATCCAGAGGATTTGTCAAAGCTTGAACGAGAAAGGCCGGCCCGGGTGTGAGAGCGGGGCCGGCCTTTGGCTGTGGAAAAATGCGCAGGCGGATCAGTCTTCTTCTGGTGCCAGGATGACACGGAAGATCACACAATCCAATGCGGCCATCACCGCGAGACCAAGCAGAACGATCATCGAAAATTCCCTCGTTTGACAGTGAGGGTAGGTTAGATTTTCGCCGCATTCCTGACAAGGTTTACGCCGAATTGTGGCGAAATTTCAGCATCTTGCCCCCTGATCTTTGCGTGACGGGAAAAGGTTGGCCGTAAGGCGTCTGATTGCCGCGAAATTGGAAACAGCCGGTGGATGGAATGTGGCGGAAACGTGGCGACGGCGATTCGTCGCCACGTTTGATTCAGCCCTTGAGCGCCTTGTTGAGGTTTTCGTCGATCTTTTCCAGAAACCCCATGGTGGTCAGCCATTTTTGATCCGGTCCGACAAGAAGCGCCAGATCCTTGGTCATATGGCCGCTTTCCACGGTGTCGATGATCACCTGTTCCAATGTTTCTGCGAAGGCGCGCAATGCGACGTTTTCGTCCAGCTTCGCGCGGTGTTTCAACGCGCCGGTCCAGGCATAGATCGAGGCAATGGAATTGGTTGACGTACTTTCGCCTGCCTGGTGTTGGCGATAGTGGCGGGTGACGGTGCCATGGGCGGCCTCGGCCTCGACGATCTTGCCATCGGGGGTCATCAGCTGCGAGGTCATCAGGCCAAGCGAGCCATAGCCCTGGGCCACGGTATCGGATTGCACGTCGCCGTCATAGTTCTTGCAGGCCCAGACAAAGCCGCCGTTCCATTTCAGCGCACAGGCGACCATGTCGTCGATCAGGCGGTGTTCGTACCAGATGCCCTTTTCCTTGAATTTGGCTTCGAACTCTTCTTCGAACACCTGCTGGAACAGATCCTTGAACCGGCCGTCATAGGCCTTGAGGATGGTGTTTTTGGTCGACAGATACACCGGCCAGCCGAGGTTGAGGCCGTAGTTCAGCGAGGCGCGGGCGAAATCAATGATCGACGCATCGAGGTTGTACATGCCCATGGCGACGCCGGCGCCGGGGGCGTCGAACATTTCCTCTTCGATCACGGTGCCGTCGGCGCCTTCGAATTTGATCGTCAGCTTGCCGGGGCCGGGATAGCGAAAATTGGTGGCCTTGTATTGATCACCAAAGGCATGGCGCCCGACCACGATCGGCCGGGTCCAGCCGGGCACAAGACGCGGCACGTTGCGGCAAATGATCGGCGCGCGGAACACCACGCCGCCCAGAATGTTGCGGATGGTGCCATTGGGCGAGGGGTACATGCGTTTGAGGCCAAATTCCTCGACCCGCTGTTCGTCCGGGGTGATGGTGGCGCATTTCACGCCAACGCCGACCTCCTGGATCTTGTGGGCGGCGTCGAATGTGATCTGGTCATCGGTGCGGTCGCGCTCTTCGATACCCAGATCATAATAGAGCAGATCCACATCAAGGTAGGGGGTGATCAGTTTCTTTTTGATGAAGTCCCACATGATGCGGGTCATCTCGTCACCGTCGAGTTCAACGATGGGATTGTCTACTTTGATCTTGGTCATCGGGGCCTCATTGAGTTGGGTCACGGAATCGGCGTCTTGGGTCATTGCTAGCGCATAACCCACCCTCAGCGAAACATTGTATACTGATGTATGCCATTTTTCCGCGCCTAGGCGGCCGCATCTTTCGCCTGAGTGTCGCGCATTTCAGCACGCCGCAGGAAGACCATCAAAATTGTGCCAATCGAGGCAAAGACCAACACCCCCAAGATCAGCGGCGTTGGCGTGCCGTCAAAGGCAAGCCCGACCGGCACCGCCAGCGCCACCGAAATCACCGTCGACACCGCACCAATGACGCTTGCGGCCAGCCCGGCGATATGGCCCACCGGTTCCATCGCCAGCGCATTCAGATTGCCCAGACACATACCGGTCTGAAAGAACACGCCGATTTGCCAGATGACAAAGATTGAAAAATGCAGCGTCTCGCCCAGCGGCATTTGCATCAGGATCACCGCCACCGATGACAGCCCGACCTGAACCAACAGGGTCAGGGTCACCAGAAACCGCATGCCCAGTTTCAACACCAAAGCGGAGTTCAGGAAACCGGATGTCCCGGCGACCAATGCGATGAAGCCGAACCACAGGTGAAAGGTCGCCCCGTGATCAAAGGCCTGATCAAACACCTGTTGTGTGCTGGACAGGACCGAAAACAACATCGCCGCGACAAAGGATTGCGCCGCGATGCCAATGACCACGGCACGGTTCGTCATGATTTCGGCTGTGCCGCGCTTCAGGGCGCCAAGGGTCAAGGGCCTGCGGTGTTCGACCGGCAGCGGTTCCGGCAAGCGCAGGTGCATCCAAAGTGTCGATGCGAGGCAGAATACGACGAACATCAAGAACACGGAGCGCCAGCCGGCCCAGGAAATCAAGAGCGCCCCAATGGTCGGCGCAAAGGCCGGGATCAGGGTGAAGATGATCATCACAAAGGACATCAAACGCGCCATTTCACGACCCGCATAGAGATCGCGGACAATCGCCAGCGTGACAATCCGTGGGCCTGCGGCCCCAAGCCCCTGGATCACACGGGCATAGATCGCCATTTCCAGCGTCTGCGCCTGCCAGGCCAACAGCGCCCCAAGGATATAGATCGCCCCCCCGGCCACGATCACCGGTTTGCGTCCGAACCGATCGGACAAAGGCCCGGCAAACAGCGTGCCGATCCCCATGCCAAAGATGAAAGAGGTCACAATCAACTGGGCACGGTTGGGATTGTCGGGGCTCAGCTCTGCGGCGATCTGCGCCATGGCGGGCAACATGGCGTCGACGGCCAGCGCAATTGTTGCCACCAGAATTGCCATCATGGCGACAAATTCAACTTGGGAAATGCGTTGACCGGGCATGCACACACCTATGTGACGCGCCGCTTCTGCGGGCGTGTGGGGGGTGGTGTGGGGCTATTTCAGGCAGAGCAGCGGGTCAAGGAATAGATGATTGTGCGAAAATGCACCGTAAATCGCGCTATGCGTGAAACTATCGCCGCGATTCGGCCTTGCCGCTTGGGGTGTCGGTGTTGGCGGGCGTGTTGTTTTTATGGCCAAGCTGCGCCATCAGCCACTCTGTATGTTCATTGCGTTTGCGCAGGGCAAACTGGCCAAATTGCTGAATTGTTACCGCAAAAACCCCGAGACCGAGGAAAATGAATACAGTTGTTCCTATTTTTCCCAGCGCCGTGGCGGGCACCAGGCTGCCGTAGCCGACGGTCGACAGGGTCACAACGGTAAAGAAATAGGAATCCAACCAGGACCAGCCTTCGGCAAACCGAAAAAACACCGTGCCGGCCACCACCAATCCGGCCAGGGTGACCACCAGTGTCAAAATGCGCAGCGGATGCATCTGGTTTCGGCTCCTGGCGTTAGCTGGATTGGCCCTTCAATTCTGCAATCACCTGGGCCCAAAGCTCGGGCGGTTGGGCGCCGGGCACCGCATGTTTGCCGTCAACCACAAAGGTCGGCACGCTGTTGACGCCCATTTCACGCGCCGCCTTGTCGCGGTCCTGAATGTCTTGAATATCGCTGTCGCTTTGCAACAGACGCATCACAACCGAAGCATCCATTCCCAACCCGTCGGAAATATCGCCCAGGGTGTCATGATCGCCAATGTCGCGGCCATCGACGAAATAGGCCTTGAACAAGGCCGAAACCATCGCGGTCTGCCGACCTTCGATCCCCGCCCAATGGATCAGCCGATGCGCATCGACGGTGTTCGGCGTGGTCTGGATCGCATCCAGATTGATGACCAGACCGGCCTTTTCCGCATGTTGCTGGACCGGCAGATAGGCCTGAACCGCGCCGTCCTTGCCGCCGAATTTGCCTTCCAGATAGGCGCGGCGATCCATGCCGCCCCGGGGCATGTCGGGGTTCAGCTGAAAGGGATGCCATTCAATGGTAAAGGGATGATCCGGCGCCGCTTCCAGCGCGCGATCAAGATAGGATTTGCCGATATAGCACCACGGGCAGATCGGATCAGAGATAATGTCGAGTTTGGTCATGCGGATCTGCCTTTGGCTGAATTTGCTGCGGTGTAACAGGGTGATGCGCCAAAGGCGAGAGGGGCCTGTCGTCGCGGTGCGGTCGATCGCGGATCAGGGCTGTTTTGGGGTGTTGAACCCCTGACGCAGGGCGCGCCGGGACAGTTTGCCGTTTGGACCGGTGGGCAATTGCGCCATGCGGCGGAACAGACGCGGTTGTTTGTACCGCGCCAGAACCGTCTCGGACCGGGTTTTCAGCGCCGCGTCAAGATCCCGGTCGGCAGTATAAAACGCCGCAATGACAAATGTGTCCGGCTTGATTTCGACATCTGTCACCGCAATCGCCTGTAGCCCCGGCAGGTCGTGCAATGCCTGTTCCACCTCTTGCGGGGACACCCGGAAACCGCCGGCGTTCATCATGTCATCCGCCCGGCCGAGATAGGCGATTTGACCGTCATCCGCCATTTGGCCAAGATCGCCGGTATGGAACCAGCCGTCAAACCGTTTGCGCGCGGTGGCGTCGGGTGCGTTCAAATATTCCAGCATCAGACCGGGGTCGCTGTCGGCGATACAGATTTCGCCCGGCGTGCCCAGCGGTAGGGTTTTGCCATCGCTGCGAATGGCAATGTGGCGGCCTGTCTGTGGGTGGCCCAACATGCCGGGGCGGGCGGGATTGGCGGGGCTGGACGAGATGAAGGTGGAACATTCTGACATGCCGTAGGCTTCGTAAATCTCGGTGTTGGTGGCGGCGTGCCATGCGCGGCGCAGACCCTCGGGCAGCTTTTCACCCGCCGCAAGCGCATGCCGCAGATCGGGCAAGGCGGGCAGGGGCGCGGCCAGAAGTTTGCGGAACACCCCCGGTGCGGCGGCAAATAGGGTTGCGCGGTGCCGGGCCAGCAGATGTGGCAGTTGGTCAGGGGAGAGCGACGCCATGGGAATAAGCGCCGTGGCCCCAGCCGCCCAAGGATCAAGCAACCCGGTGCCAAGCGTGAACGTCCAATTGAAGGCCCCGGCATGGCAAAGCCGATCGCTGGGCCGCAGGTCGTACCAACCCCGGACCATCATCTGGCGCGCCCAGACCGCGCGATGGGCATGTACCACCGCTCGCGGCGTGCCGGAGGTACCGGAGGTAAAGACGATATAGGCCGGTCGATTGGCATCGCCGATGGCATATTCGGCGGGCGGCAGGGTGGTCATCTCCTGCAACTCGGTGACCGGGATCACCTGCACATCGCTTTCGGCGCAGGCCACCACAGGATCGCGCAGGATCAGCGCCGGGTTCAGGATTTCGATGATCTTGGCAGTTTCGCGTTCGGACAATTGCGCCGCCGTGGGCACCGGCACCAAACCGGCGCAGATACACCCCAGATAAGCCAGCGGAAAATCCGGCGTATTGCCCAGCCGCAGCAACACCCGGTCGCCAGCTGTCAGCCCCTTTGCCAACAGCCCTGTCGCAATGCCGCGCACGGCATTTTCAAGGCGCGCAAAGCTCCAACTTTGTGTGACATCGGGCGCTACCAGCACCAAGGCATCCTTGTCAGGGGTGCGCGCCGCATGGCGCAACACAAATTGCGCAAGGTTGAAATCCGCCGGGCAGGGTGGCGGCGGGCCTTGATTGAACAGGCTGATTTTGGTGGCATCGGGCATAGCGGTGTTCCGGGACATAGGGCCAACAGACATGGGCGTAGGCACTGCAAGGCCCAGTTGCAAGACCATGCAGCTCTGCTTATAGGATGGTTATGACCAAGTCCGAAAATGCAAAATTGATCCGTATCGCCCGGGACAAGAGCGAGGACCCGGTGCATACCGAGCCGCTTGACCTTGGTGAACGGGTTCGTGAATTGCGCAAGGGCCATGGCTGGACGCTGGAACAGGCGGCAACCAAGGCCGGGCTGGCACGGTCGACCCTGTCGAAGATCGAAAACGGTCAGATGTCACCGACCTATGACGCGTTGAAAAAGCTGGCCCTGGGGCTGGGGATTTCGATCCCGCAATTGTTCACGGCGCCCCAGAATGAGCGGGTCAATGGCCGGATGTCGGTCACCCGCTCTGGCGAAGGTGCGGCACAGGCGACAATCACCTACGAACATGAACTTCTGGCCGAGGGGCTGACCAAAAAGCAGATGTTGCCCTATCGCGCGCGGATCAGGGCCCGCTCGATGGAGGAATTCGACGGTTGGATTCGCCATGATGGCGAGGAATTTCTGTATGTCCTCACCGGGGTTATCAAGCTTTTTACCGAGTTTTATGAGCCGATTGAAATGCGCCGGGGCGACAGCGCCTATTATGACGCGACCATGGGCCATAACGTGATCTCAACCAGTCAGGATGATGCAACCATCCTCTGGGTGACATCGCTGACCTGATCCACCCCGTACAACAGCCGATTTGCGGCCGCTAATGTGCGTCCATTTCCGTGGCTTGCCGTGCAAGGCTTTGGATATAGATCCAATCCTTCAACTCTTCTTCGGCCTCGAGATCGGTCAGGTCGTGTTGACGCGCCAGATGTTCGGCCACCGCTTCGGGCGGGATGGGGGGCGATGACAGCGCCGTTTCGTCGATATGCGGGAACCGGCGTTTCAGGTGCCGCAAAGCCCGCCCCCAATCACGTGTCATGTCCGTCCAGTTCATTTAATATTCCTCCGCATTCAGGCGTCCCATTTCGCCCCGACATTCACCTTCCAGGGCAAGTGTCACAAAAAGCTTAAAATGCTTTGGCCGGTTCTGTCAGCAAAATAATGTGAAGAGGTCGCGAAGACGCGAAAACACCGCCGAAACGGCGGTGTCACGTTGTTGTTGTGATGGGGTCCGTCACGCCGCCGGGGATCAAAGGTTCCTTGGGGCGCGCACTGGAAAATCAAAGCAGGGCGGCGCGCGCCGCGATCTTGGCGGCCTTGACCGGCAGTTTTGTCGCCTTGCGCACCGGGCTGCAGGCGGTGACCAATCCAATCACCGCGCAGAGCGCAATCAGGCGCTTCACAACATGCCCTTGACGCTTCGGGCACCATCACTGATGTCGCGGCCGACGCCTTCGACCGTGTTGCAGGCGGCCAATGTTGTCAGGGCCGCCATCAATGTCACCAGACAAAACGCACGCATGTTCACTCCTCTTCGTACCACCAGACATCCGGTTGCCAGCCGATCCAGTCGCCGTACATCGGAATGTGGTCGGGGTATTTCAACTCTTTCGCATGTGCAACACGCGAGATGTTGAATTGATAGATCGGGATCACGTATCGCCCGGTGGTCAGCACCCGGTCCAGCGCCCGCACCGCCGCAACGAAATCTTCGCGGCTTTCGGAATTGACCAGCTTGTCGATCATCGCTTCGGCCGCGGGCGAGGCCATGCCCATCCAGTTCTTGGTGCCCGGCTCGGTCACGCCGTCCGCCCCCCAATAGAGCCGCTGTTCATTGCCGGGGCTGAGCGAGACACCAACCCGGTAATAGGTCATGCCGAAGTCGTAATTGTTGGTGCGTTCCTTGTATTGCGCGTTATCGACGGTGGTGACCGTGGGGAAAATGCCAAGACGTTCAAGCGCTTGGGTGTAAAGGTCGATGATCGACTGGTTTTCCGACGACCCCTGGCTCAACAGGATTTCAAAGGTGAAGGCGGTGCCATTGGCATCCTTCATCTGGCCATCCTGTACGGTCCAGCCGGCCTGTTCAAAAAGGTCCATCGCGGCTGCAATGTTCTTGCGATTGCGGGCAGAGCCATCAGCGACGGGCAGGGCATAGCCCTCAAGCGCGCCTGGCAGCAGATCATCGGCATAGGGTTCAAGAAAGTCGCGCACCCGTCCGCTGGCCGGGCCGTCCTGCATGCCCAATACCGAATTCGAGAAGTAGGAGGTGATGCGCGGTTGTTCGCCACCGGTCAGGGTTTCGTTGATGAATTCAAAGTTGAAGGCATGGATCAAGGCATCACGCACCCGCCAATCCTTGAACTGATCCAAACGCGTGTTCATCACGAAACCGGTGATCCCGCTGGCGCGGCGATGCGGAATGATGGATTTCACCACGTCGCCGCGGGTCACGGCAGGAAAGTCATATTGGCTGTCCCATTTCCCGGCATTGAATTCGCGGTTGGTATTCACCTCTCCGGCTTTGAAAGCCTCAAACGCGACGGTGCTGTCGCCATAAAACTCCATTCGGATTTCGTCGAGCACATTGGTGCCCCGGCGGAATGGCACATCCTTGCCCCAATAATCGGGATTGCGTTTCAACGACAGGAAACGACCCGGTTCAAAATCGGAAATCACATAAGGCGCGCTGGTGATCGGGATGTCATCCAGACCGGAATTGGCAAAATCCTTGCCGTCCCATTGCGCCTTTTTCAAAATTGGACGCATGCCGACCAATAGCGCAAGTTCACGGTCATCGGTATTGAAGGTAAAGCGAACTTTGCCTGGGCCGGTCTGTTCCATACGGTCGATTTTCGACCACAACCCGTGATAACGCGGATGGCCAATCGTGCCGAGCGTTTCATAAGACCACATCACGTCTTCCACCGTGACCGGGCTGCCATCGGAAAATTCAGCGGCAGGATTGAGCGTGAATTCCGCCCATTGCCGATTCGGTCCGACCTCTATCGATTCGGCCAAAACCCCGTAAAGCGTGAATGGCTCATCCCAACTGCGGCCCATCAAACTTTCATAAGCGATGAAACGTAATTGCCACGGTGCGGTGCCTTTGGGGACCTGTGGATTGAGGCTGTCGAAGCCGCCGGTTTCACCCGTCACGATCCGCCCGCCGGTGGGGGCATCCGGGTTGGCATAGGGCAGGTGCGCAAAATCTTGGGGTAGGGCGGGATCGCCATACATAGCTATGCCATGCTGCGGTTCGGCCGATGCGAATCCCATGGTTGCAATCAGCGCCAAACTGGCGCCGAAAGTTGCAATTGGGTGGAAAAAAATTGGACGCATTTGGGCAACAATCTCCTGAATGCCTTGTATCATTGGATTTGGAGCGTAGCGGTGGATTTCTGCCTTTTCAAACTTTTAGCTTGGATGCGGGCGCAAGATTGCTTATAAAGGGGGCACTGCTCGATAGGTTTCTTGCCTGTATGAAACCTGCCTCAATAACTTAACCCCGGCTTCGTGCCGGGGTTTTTTTGTGCATATAGCCTGCCGTTCCCCGGATGACCCGAAACCTTATTGTGATCAGCGCATGGCACGGGGTCTTGGCCTTTTGCAGTTGCAGCGATTAGGCTGCAGTGCAGAATCGGCAAGCACGAAGGAGCTATCATGTCGCTCAAAGGCAAAACCGCAGTTATCACAGGATCGAATTCCGGGATTGGTCTCGGCGTCGCCCAGGAGTTGGCGCGTGCGGGGGCGGATGTGGTTCTGAATTCATTCACCGACCGGGACGAGGATCACGCCCTGGCCGCCGAAATTGCCAAGGAGTTTGGTGTCACGGCGCGTTACATTCAGGCCGACATGTCAAAGGGCGACGAATGCCGTGCCTTGATCGAAAAGGCGGGGGGCTGCGATATTCTGGTGAACAACGCCGGCATCCAGCATGTGGCGCCGATTGATGAATTTCCGGTGGCGAAATGGGATGCGATCATTGCGATCAACATGTCGTCGGCGTTTCACACCATGGCAGCGGCGCTGCCGGGGATGCGGGCGCGGGGCTGGGGCCGGGTGGTCAATGTCGCCAGTGCACATGGATTGACGGCTTCACCGTTCAAATCGGCCTATGTCGCGGCCAAACACGGCGTTGTCGGCATGACCAAGACCGTCGCGTTGGAAACCGCGCAAGAGCCGATCACCGCAAATGCGATTTGTCCCGGTTACGTGCTGACACCCCTGGTCGAGGCGCAGATCCCGGATACGATGAAAGAATATGACATGAGCCGCGAAGACGTGATCAAGAATGTCATGCTGACGCGCCAACCCTCGAAAGAGTTCGCCACGGTCGAACAGATCGGTGGCACGGCGGTGTTCCTGTGTTCCGACGCTGCGGCACAGATTACCGGCACGACCATCAGCGTCGATGGCGGCTGGACCGCGCTTTAAACTCTGTTCGGCGGAGGCAGGAACCAGAGGGGGGCTCGCCCCCCGACCTGCGGTCTCCCCCCAGCGTATTATAAAAAGAGAAGAAGGACTGGCGCCTTGCCTGAGACTGTACGGATCAATCTGGCCCTGCAGGGCGGCGGGGCGCATGGTGCCTTTACCTGGGGCGCTTTGGATCGGTTGTTGGCCGAAGACTGGATCGAGATTGGCGGGATTTCCGGCACCTCGGCCGGGGCGTTGAATGCTGCGGCCCTGAAATCGGGGTGGGTGGCCGGGGGGCGCGAAGGTGCGCGCCTGGCGCTGACAGAGCTATGGGGCAAGGTCAGCGGGCTGGGCGATATGCGCATCCCCGCCTGGATGGAGGGTTTTGTGCCAGCGCCCCTCATCGCCGCGCGTGCGTTGGAAATGTCGCCGATGTTTGTCATGGCGGACACGATGAGCCGGGTGATGTCGCCCTATGCCTATGGCCCGTTTTACCGCAATCCGCTGGATGATATTGTGCGCGGGTTTGATTTTGGCCGGGTGTGTGACACCGACCATGGGCCGGAGCTCTTTATCTGTGCGACGCGGGTGCGCGATGGCAAGGTGCAGGTGTTTTCCGGCGAGGCGCTTTCGCCACAGGTGATTTTGGCCTCGGCCTGTTTGCCGACGCTGTTTCAGGCGGTGGACATCACCGACGCCGATGGCACGACAGAGGCCTATTGGGACGGTGGTTATACCGGCAATCCGGCCTTGTTTCCGCTGTTTGATCAGCGGTTGCCGGATGACATTGTCATTATCAACATCAACCCGCTGGAGCGCGACACAGTGCCAAAGTCGGCACAGGATATTCAGAACCGCATCAATGAAATCAGTTTCAATTCGTCGCTGTTGCGCGAATTGCGGGCCATCGACTTTGTCCAGCGGCTTATATCGCAGGGCAAGGTGCAAGAAGGCAGCATGAAGAATCCCCGTCTTCATATGGTGGCGGATGACGGGTTGATGAATGATCTGAACGTGGCAACGAAAACCGTGCCGCTGCCTTCGGTGATTGGCCAGCTACATGCGGCGGGCGCGGCGGCGGTCGAGACGTTTCTGGCCGAGTTCGGCGATGACCTGGGGCGGCGTCAGACACTGACACTGCGGGATATGTTTGCCTGACACCTGTTGCCGGTTACCTGACACCTGTTGCCGGTTACAGGTCGGGCAATTCCCGGCGGGTCAATGTTTCGGCGGCTTGGTGGGATCCTGGCCGTTGGGATAGACCAGACCGGCGGAAATCACCAATTTGGCCGCCTGTTCCACCGTCATATCCAATTCGATCACGTCTTCCTCTGGGAAAAACAACAGGAATCCAGAGGTGGGGTTCGGTGTGGTGGGGACAAAGACCGACATCAATTTGCCGGATGTTTCCGCCCGCACCGCAATTTCGCCCTTGGCGGTGGTCGACACAAAGCCGATCGCCCAGACGCCTTTGCGCGGATATTGGATCAGACAGGCCTTTTCGAACGAACGGTCCTCTTGGTTGAACACCGTTTCGGCGATCTGTTTCACGCCGGAATAGATCGAGCGTACCACCGGCACGCGGTCGACCAAACTCTCGGCGAAACGGACCATGGACCGGCCGATCAACCCCTTGGCAATCCAACCGACCAACAGGGTGAACAGCAAGAAGACAATGACGCCGACGCCGCGCACGTTCACCCGGATCCAATTCGGATCGGTCGGGCCCTCATTTCCCAGGAATCGGTTCAGAAGCTGCTCTGGCTGATAGGAATTCGGCACAAACGGCCATACCACGCCATCAACCCAACCGATCACCGTCCAGATCAACCAAACGGTCAGCCCGACAGGCGCAATCACCACAATCCCGGTCAGGAAAGAGGCGCGCAGGCTGGCAACCCATCCGGTGCGTGGCCGAGGGGCCGGGTCTTCGTCAAAGGGTGTGGTCATCGCGGCGTCAATTCCCTGGGCGGCGCAGGCCTTTGTGGCTGGGTCCGACCGCTAAGCTAGGTAGTTCCATGGCCAACCTCAATGGGTTGGCATGGCTTTCATACGAGCAACCCGTGAATTAGCTCTGTTGGCTGCTTAGTTCGCAGGCGATTTCGGCGGCAAGGCGGGCATTGTTGCGCACAAGCGCGATATTTGCGGTCAGCGACCGGCCATCGCTCAGCTCGAAAATCCGTTGCAGCAGATAGGGCGTGACATCCTTGCCCGCGATGCCATGTGTTTCGGCGTCTTGCAGGGCACGCTGGATGAAAGGATCAATCTCGCTGCGCGGGATCTCTGCCTCTGCGGGAATCGGATTGGCGACCAATTGCCCGCCTGTCAGCCCCAGCGCCCGCCGCATCAGATGTGCGCGTGCGATGGTGGCGGCATCCTCCATTCGCAAGGGTGCGCGATAGGCCGAGGTCGCCGACCAGAACGCCGGAAAGGCATCCTGACCATAGGCAATGACCGGCACGCCCAGGGTTTCCAGCACCTCCAGCGTTTTGGACAGATCTAGGATCGCCTTGGTGCCGGCGGCCACAACGGTGACCGGGGTGCGCGACATTTCCTGCAGGTCGGCAGAGATGTCGAAGCTATGCTCTGCGCCACGGTGGACACCGCCGATGCCGCCGGTGGCAAAGACATCGATGCCGGCCAAAGCCGCGCCGATCATTGTCGCCGCCACCGTTGTGGCGCCGGTGCCGCCGGTCGCCAGACAGGCCGCCATATCGGCGCGCGACAGTTTTGCCGCGCCTTTGGTCTGGGCCAGGGCGGTCAATTGCGCATCATCAAGACCAATGCACAGCGTGCCGTCCATCACGGCGATGGTTGCAGGCACCGCACCGTTGTCGCGGATCACATCCTCGACCCCGCGCGCCATGTCGAGGTTTTGCGGAAACGGCATGCCGTGGGTGATGATCGTGCTTTCCAGCGCAACCAGGGGTTTGCCAATCTCGCGGGCCTCGGCCACTTCTGGGGAATAGCGGATGTCAATCATGTGGGGTCTCTCCGGATACATAACGGGCAGCGGCGGTCAGCGCCCGGTCAAGCGCGTCGGCGCGGGACAGGCCGCTGGCCTCGGCCGCCATATGGGCGGCCATGAAAGTGTCGCCCGCACCGGTGACACGGGTCACCAGAACTTGCGGGGGGCGATGGGTGAATGCGCCCTGTGCATCAATGTCGGCGCAGGGGCCACCGCCATCGGTGACCAAGGCACGTTTCGCGCCACGCGCCACCAGACCGGCGGCGGCGGATTCAGCATCGCCAAATTCGGTCTGGCACAGGATGCCGGCCTCTTCGCGATTGACGTACAGCACAGCACCGGGGCGGGTGACAAAGGGCATAAGCCGCTCGGCCTTGCCCGGCGACGCCGGTGCCACCCGCAGATCTGCTGCGGCAAAGACCGGGTCGCGGGAAATCTTGCCCAACAGGTGCTCTGTCAAATTGCCATCCAGCGCGATCAAACCGGAATAGGGCGCCGCGGCGCTGCCAAGACGGCCATCAACCAGCGGGCGCAGGATCTTGTCATCTGCGGCCTCAAGCGAATGGGCATCCGCAATCGCCGCAATCAGCCCGTTCGCGCCTTCGACGGCCATATAACGGTCGGTCGGCAAATCGTCAGAGCGATAGATCCACTGGCAATCCAATCCCAAATCGCCGCATTCCGCGATCAACACGTCGCCCAGGACATCCCGGCCCACGGCGCTCAGCAACGCGGGGCGCATTCCGAAACGCGCCAGCGTCATTGCAATATTCAACGCGACGCCGCCGGGGATCTGACTGATCCGGCCGGGCACATCCGATCCAACACGCATGACCGAGGCAGACCGCCCGATCACATCCCAAAGCACAGAGCCAATACAAAGAACATTCACCATGCGGCCCTTTTGGCGTGAAACTTTTTTGCCCGCAAGCCGTAGCTTGTAGTTGTAACCGAGGCGTATCATGGCAAGCTGCGCCCACATCCAACGCGAGGGAGACGCGGAATGATCCGTCTAATGGCAACAGTAATGACGTTTATGGCTGGGCTGGTCGCCGGGGCGACCCAGGCACATGAGGTCATGCCCACCATTGCCGACCTGAGCATATCGGATGGGGCGGCAGTGTTGGAATTGCGCCTGAATGCCGAGGCTTTTGCCGCCGGTGTCGATCTGGACGGGCTGGAGGATACGGATACCACCGATCGCTCTGCGGCATATGATGCGTTGCGCGCATTGCCGCCCGAAGAAATGGCCACACGCATGGCACCGGTCGCTGCGCGTATCGCGCGCGAAATTCAGCTGTTGAATGGCGATGCATCTGTGGTCTTGACGGTCGAGGATCTGGCAATCGGGGAATTGGGCAATGTGGACTTTGCCCGCGAAAGCAGCCTGACATTGCGCGGCGCGCTGGACGCGCCTCAGGCGGCACTTGTTCTGAATTGGCCAGAGGGCTATGGCACGTTGGTCTTGCGTCAAATCGGACCGGAAGATCCCTATACCGGCATTATCGAAGGTGGCGGTACAAGCGGCGCGATCCATCCCGCCGGGGGCGATGCCAAATCGGGATTTGGGGTTTTTGCCGAATATATTCCGGTGGGTTTCGATCACATCCTGCCAAAAGGGCTGGATCATATCCTGTTTGTTCTGGGGCTGTTTTTCCTGACAACCCAGCTTGGCCCATTGCTGTGGCAGATCACGGCCTTTACCGCCGCCCATACGGTGACTTTGGCGCTGGGGGCGCTGGGGATTGTGTCGGTGCCGGGCTATATCGTCGAACCGATTATCGCCGCATCCATCGTTTATGTCGCTGTCGAGAATATACTTTCCCCGAAAATGCACGCCTGGCGACCGGTGGTCGTCTTCTGTTTCGGGCTTTTGCATGGTCTGGGGTTTGCCAGCGTTCTGGGCGAATTCGGATTGCCCGAGGGGCAGTTCATTCCGGCGCTGCTGGGCTTTAATGTCGGGGTCGAGCTGGGCCAGTTGACGGTGATTGCGCTGGCCTTCCTGGCGGTGGGGCTGTGGTTCGGGCGCAAGTCGTTCTATCGGCCCTATATTGCGGTCCCGGCCTCGGTCGTGATCGCCATGGTCGGGGCATATTGGTGTGTTGAGCGGGTGATCTGAGCCTGTCAGACCCCCAGCACAATGGAATTGGCCGCCCTTCAGGCGGCCAGTTCAACCCAGACCGGAACGTGGTCCGATGGTTTTTCCCGACCGCGAATGGCGCTGTCGATCTGGCAATCGACCAGCATATCGGCGCAATCCGGTGTCAGCAGGAAATGGTCAATGCGAATGCCGTTATTGCGCTGCCAGGCCCCGGCCTGATAGTCCCAGAACGAATAATGCTCGGGCTGGCTATTGCGGGCACGGAACGCTTCTGTGAATCCCAAATTGACGATCCGCCGGAAAGCCGCGCGGCTTTCAGGTCGAAAAAGCGCGTCTTCTGTCCATTGCTGGGGGTTGGCCGCATCTTCTGATTGCGGAATGATGTTGAAGTCACCCGTAATAAGTGCGGGCATTTCAGTGCACATCAGCTGCTCTGCACGATGGTGCAGGCGTTCCATCCAGGCCAGTTTATAGTCGTATTTCGGACCCGGCACCGGGTTGCCATTCGGAAGATACAGCCCGCATAGCCGAATGGCCTGGCTGTCGCCCATAACGGTGGCCTCGATCCAGCGGGCCTGTTCGTCACTGTCGTCGCCGGGCAGGCCGCGAGTGACGTCTTCTAGTGGTAAACGCGATAGAATCGCGACGCCGTTGAAACTTTTTTGCCCATGGGTTTCAACGATATACCCCATATCCTCAAAGTGTTCGCGCGGAAATGCATCATCAATTGATTTGATTTCCTGTAGAATGGCCACATCCGGCGCGGCTTCTTTCAGCCAATCGGTCAAGGCGCCAATGCGCGCTTTAATGCCATTAATGTTGAATGTCGCAATCTTCATAGCGTCCTCCATTGGCACCGACGTAGCCTTAGGAATGGGGCGGGGACAAGCGAAAATATTTACCAAACGATTGGTCGATTCGAGCCGGTTTCTGGATTCAACCCACTTTTTTCGGGGATTGAATGCCGCGCAATATATTTGTGCGAAGTATGTTTTCGTTTTTATTCACAGGTAACTGCATACCATATCTTGTGTGGATAACTGACTTATCCACAAGCTATAGTTGAAATTAATATTGATATGCCCGGTTAAGAGGAGAATTCTGATTGCGGTACTTATGCCGATAACCAGGAGAAAATCATGCTGGCACTTGTTCAAGAAACAGTTAACGAAACCCAAACCGAAGAGCTGGTCATCGAGACCACAGAGATCGCAACAGGCGATCACGTCGACACAATGATGTGCTGCTCGGTTGACGATGGCACCGACATGTTTGGCGGTGACCAGGTCCAAGCGATGATGTGCTGCTCGTAAGAGCGCCATCGTCCTAACGCCCGGGCCGGGCGCATTTCAGACATTCCGGAGGACCAAGTGATGTCGAACGTTGTCTATTTGAATGTGCCCGGCCCCAAGGAACGCGGAGCGGCGCGCACTGGCGCGCTGGTCCGCGCCTTTGCCCGCCACCGGCGTGGCCCCGAAGATGTGTTCTGGCTGAAGGAAAACGCCGAACTTCTGAACATCCTCGAAAATACCGGCCAGGACCTGCCCGAAATGTGGATGGAACCCTATGCGGCGTTCTATGCAAACGCGGGCGAGAAATTGGCCTTTTTCCCACAATATTACCGGTTCATTCTGTCCCTGACGCTCGACCTCGAGGCGCTGGGAATGGCGGGTGATCAGGCCGAATCGCTTTGTGCCTTGGCTGTTCGTCAGGATCTTGCGGGGTATGAAACCTCGGATATTCAGCGGCTGGAGGCATTTCGCCTGATGCAGCGACGCGGATTTGATCCATTACAGGACAAAGGTGCCGCAGAAGCGCGTCTACGTGACTTTATTTCGCGTCCAGAACGCTTTGCATTGCCCAATAAGAAGGCTGCTTTTGAGCTGACGCATATCGTATTCTACCTGTCAGAATACGGTCGGAAATCGCCAGAGCTCGGCCAGAACGAATTGCGCGCATTGGAAAATGCAGGAATTTTGGCGTTTTTGGACGGAAACCTTGATCTTCTTGCTGAGGTTTGTGTCGCAATGCGCTATGCAGGGCACAACCCTTCCGGTATCTGGGAGGATTGGGTCGCGCAAAAGATGAACGAGATCGAGGTGACAGACATGGGTGAGGGCACCCCCCAACAGATCCCGATGGCCGATTGCTATCACGAGTTTCTGACGTCTTCCTGGCTGGCCGGGACGCGCGACGAAACCCTGTTTGTGCAGGTTCCGCCGCATGGCAAAACCGCCGCCCTTGGCTTTCAGCGTCCGAATGCCCGGCGCGGCGCGTTGCGGGAAATCTCGGTTCAACTTTACCGGATGGGGGACGAGCGGCGCGACGTTTGGGGCGCGATGCGCAACCGGATAGATGCCGCCCTTACCGATCCGGCCCGTCATCGCCTGGCACAGGCCGAAGCCTCGACCCGGCAATTCGATGCGTTCTTCGAAGATTTCGCCCGCGCCCGCAGGATCAGCGCATGAACCATGTCGCCTGGCGCATATCGCTACCGATGCTCAGCACCGTGCTGGTTGTGGCCTATACTTTGTTGATCACCTGTTCGGATGCGATCACAAAATATCTGGCGCAAAGCTACAAGGCACCGCAATTGCTGTGCATTGTTGCGCTTTTGATTGTGGTGATGTCGCTGGGAAGTGGCCGGATTCAGGGCAACAAGGGCAGCCTGCGCACCTCTTGTCCCGGGGCAATGGCCTGGCGGGCGGGGCTGACGGTTCTGGCGACGGTCATGTTCTTTAATGCACTGGCCACATTGGTATTTGCCGAGGTTTTTGTCTTCATTGCGCTGGTGCCTTTGCTGTCGGCGATGATGTCGGGTCCGATCCTGGGCGAACATGTGCGATTGTCGGCCTGGATTGCGCTTGGCCTCGGGTTTGTTGGTGTGTTGTTCATGGTGGACATCAGCCTGTCGGGGATCAGCAAGGGCCACATCTGTGCCTTTGTCGGATCGGTTTCCGGCACAGCGTCGATTGTTCTGGCGCGGTATATTGGCCGCCGCGAGGACAATTCGCTTGCGCAGGTGTTCTATCCCCAAGCGGCGGTCTTTTTGTCGATGCTGATTTTGGCACCGTTTGGCTGGCAGCCGATGTCGCTGTTTGATCTGGCTTTGTCGGCGGCCTGTGCGGTGGTGTTGTTTTCTGCGCGGCTGCTCTTGGTCATCGCATTACGGCATTTGGCGGCCTATGTGGTGACACCATTGATGAACCTTCAGTTCGTCTGGATGGTATTGATTGGTCTGGTCTTTTTCAACGAGGTCCCGGCGTTCAGCACGTTTGTCGGGGCGGTGGTTGTGATGGTTTCCGGCCTCTATCTGGCGCTGGACAAGGACAGCGGCGCACGGTCGCTTGGCGCCACAGCGCCAGATCGCACAGCCGATGCACCGGACGCCCGCCTGCGGCTACGCACCCAAAGCTAGTCCGGGCATTCCAGCCGGTAAGCCCGGCTGGAATGCTCTGATTTAAATCGAAAACGACGTGCCGCAGCCGCAGGAGGCGGTGGCATTGGGGTTTTCGATCACAAACCGCGCCCCGATCAATTCTTCGCTGAAATCAATGACCGCCGAGGCCAAAAACGGCAGCGACACTGCGTCGACCACCACTTTTTCACCATTGCTTTCCAGCACCAGATCGTCGGTTTCGGCGCTGTCGAGACGAATATCGTACTGAAATCCCGAACATCCGCCGCCCTCGACAGCCACGCGAAGCGCCTTGCCCGCAGCGGCGGCACCAATTTCCGACAACCGTTCAAACGCACGTTCGGTCACTTTCGGCGGCAATTGCATCACATATCTCCGGTATTTAGGTGATTTCGCCGCCATTGGGCGGTTTTCACATGTCTCGGAGTACAATATAGAAACCCGGCACGCCATCAGCAAGGAGCCAGCGATGCATGCCCCATATGCATCCCGTCCGGATCAATCGCGCGGGAGGCTTGTTTCAGAATTCGAAAGCCATTTTCGTTCGTGTTTCCAACGGGATAGAGATCGAATTATCCATTCGAGCGCCTTTCGCAGATTGAAACACAAGACCCAGGTTTTTGTCGAACATGAGGGCGATTATTATCGCACCCGCCTGACCCATTCCATTGAGGTCGCTCAGGTGGCCCGCACCATTGCGGGCGCTTTGGGGCTTAACCAGGAACTGACCGAGGCCGTGGCCCTGGCGCATGATCTTGGCCACACCCCATTTGGCCATACCGGTGAGGATGTGCTGGATGAGCTGATGGCGCCTTATGGTGGCTTTGATCACAATGCTCAGGCGCTGCGCATCGTCACCTCGCTGGAACTGCATTACGCCGAATTTGACGGGTTGAACCTGACCTGGGAAACCCTTGAAGCTATTGCAAAACATAATGGTCCGGTCTTGGGCGAATTGCCTTGGGCTTTGACGGAATACAACCGGTTCCATGATCTGGAATTGCACACTCACGCCAGCGCCGAAGCCCAGGTTGCGGCCATTTCCGATGACGTCGCTTATAACAACCATGATCTGCATGACGGTCTGCGGGCCGGCCTGTTCAGCGAAGACGACATTTGCCATCTGCCGATTGTTGGACCGGCCTTTGCCGAGGTCGACCGCAAGTATCCGGGGTTGGAGAAAAATCGTAGACGCCACGAAGGGTTGCGCCGGGTTTTTGGTGTGATGGTCGAAGACGTGATTGACACATCGCGCCAGCTTTTGGACGAATGTGGCGCGACATCGGCCCAAGGGATCCGCGATTTGCCGACACCGGTTGTCCGGTTTTCAGATGCGCTGTGGCAGGATTTGCAACTGATCCGCAGTTTTTTGTTTGAACGCATGTACCGCGCGCCGGACGTGATGAAAGTCCGCGAAGAGGTGGGCCAGGCGGTGCAGGATCTGTTTGCGATCTATATGCGGTCGCCAGAACATCTGCCATTGGCCTGGCAGGCGGCCCTGGCGGAAAACCCCGAAGATATGGTGCTGCGGGCGCGCTGCGTGTCGGATTATATCGCCGGCATGACCGACCGCTTTGCCCTGCAATCGCAACGCCAAATGGGCGCGATCCGGGATTAACTTCGTCACAAAAGCGACGGTTGTTTTGTCTAGCAAATTGAACGTAAATATTAGGTGATTATTTCTGTAGGTCATTTCGTGGTCAAATCTGCCCTTTTTCCCGGAAAGAATTGCCTCGTGATCGGGGCGGCGCACCCCATCGGGCGGGCGATGTGCCTGCGTCTGGTTGATCAGGGCGGATTTGTGATTGCCGTCGATTCTGACGAAGACGCGGTACAGGACCTGGCCAGCCTGCGGTCAGACCGGATTGCGCCGCTGGCGATGTCATTGGCGGATTGTGACGGGCTGGATCATCTGGCCGCGCATTGGGCGGATGACCCGTTGCATGTCTTGGTGATGGCGCAGGCCTTGAATGGCGCGGCGGATCTTGGCGCGACATTGACGTCGATTGAACACACAACCAAAAGCCTGGCCTCGGCGCTGGCGGATTCGGATGGTGCGGCATTGGTGCTGTTTGCCGTGCCGGACGAGGGCGGCAAGGCCAGCGGGCGCGCGGCGGCGGCGGCCCTGGCAACATTGACGGGCGATCTGGCGGCGACCGGTGTGCGGATCAATGCGCTGATGCTGCATTCCGCCGCCCTGCAAAGCGGGGCGTTCGATCAGATTTGCACCACGGCAATGATGATGGCCTTGCCCATGGCGCGTGCTGTCAGTGGCTCTGTGCTGCCGGTGGGGCGGCATGGCCTTAGGCTGAATGCGTCGCCTGCGGAATGACTGCTCCGGCGTGGCCAGCTTGGATTGACTGAGGCGCGCGGCGTGATACACCGCCATTCAGCACAAAGGACCAAAAAATGAACCTGTTTTCCGACCTGCGCGGCTGCGTCATTGCCGCGCTTGAACAGATGCAATCCGAAGGCGCGCTGGCGCAGGATCTGGACTTCACCAATGTGACGGTGGAACCGCCACGTGATCCGCTGCACGGCGATATGGCCACCAATGCGGCGATGGTACTGGCCAAACACGCCCGCCAGAAGCCGCGTGATATTGCCGAGGCCCTGGCCGAAAAGCTGCGCGCAGATGACCGGATTACAGCGGCGGATGTTGCGGGACCGGGTTTCTTGAACATGCGTTTGGCGCCTGCAATCTGGCAGGGGGTGGTTGCGGCGGCCCTGGCCCAGGGCACGGCGTTTGGCCAGTCAAAAATGGGGCAGGGTCGGCGGATCAACGTGGAATACGTCAGCGCCAATCCCACGGGCCCGTTGCATGTCGGCCACACACGCGGCGCGGTTTTCGGTGATGCGCTGGCCAGTTTGCTGGCCTATTCCGGCCATGATGTGACCCGTGAATATTACATCAACGATGGCGGTGCGCAGGTCGATGTGCTCGCCCGGTCAGTTTATTTGCGCTACCTGGAGGCCCATGGTCAGGAGGTCGCATTCGAGGACGGCACCTATCCCGGTGATTACCTGATCCCGGTCGGCGAGGCGCTGAAGGAAAAGGTCGGCGACGACTATCTCGACAAGGGCGAGCAATACTGGCTCACCGATGTGCGTGAATTTGCCACCGAAAAGATGATGGATCTGATCCGCCATGACCTCGCGCTGTTGGGCGTCGAGATGGATGTGTTTTATTCAGAGAAATCGCTCTACGGCACCGGCCGGATCGAAGCCGCCATCCAGGAGCTCGACGACAAGGGCCTGATCTATGAGGGGGTGTTGGAGCCGCCAAAAGGCAAAAAGCCCGAAGATTGGGAACCGCGCGAACAGACCCTTTTCAAATCCACCGAACATGGCGATGATGTCGACCGTCCGGTCAAGAAATCCGATGGGGCATGGACCTATTTCGCGCCCGACATCGCATATCATTATGATAAGGTTTCCAGAGGCTTCGACGGCCTGATTGATGTGTTTGGTGCGGATCACGGTGGCTATGTCAAACGGATGAAGGCGGCTGTGTCTGCGCTGTCCGATGGCAAGACGCCACTGGATATCAAGCTGACGCAGCTGGTCAAATTGTACAAAAACGGCCAGCCGTTCAAGATGTCCAAGCGGGCCGGAACCTTTGTCACGCTGGCCGATGTGGTCGAACAGGTTGGCCCCGATGTGACCCGGTTTGTGATGCTGACGCGCAAGAATGATGCGCCCCTGGATTTCGATTTTGACAAGGTGCTGGAACAATCGCGCGAGAACCCGGTTTTCTATGTGCAATATGCCAACGCCCGGGTGCATTCGGTGCTGCGCAAGGCGCGGGATGCGGGGTTGGATGTGTCCGACGCGGCATTGCAGGGCGCGGATCTGGGCCGTAACGGGCATGAAGCCGAATTGGCCGTGGCCAAAAAACTGGCCGAATGGCCCCGGTTGATCGAAATTGCCGCCCGCACGCATGAGCCGCATCGCGTGGCATTCTATCTCTATGAACTCGCTGGTGAATTCCATACATTGTGGAACCGGGGCAACGAAGTGCCGGAGCTGCGTTTTTTGCAGGATGGCGATGATGCCGCAAGTTTGGCAAAAATTGCACTGGCGCGGTCTGTGTCGGTTGTTATTTCCGCCGGTCTTGGTATCTTGGGTGTGACCCCAGTGGAAGAGATGCGCTAAGACACTCTCTCTGCCGGGCATAGAGCAGACAAATGGCACACCCGGTGGCACGTATCACCGGGGGCAGAGAGGCGAAAATGGCAGATGTTCAATGGTCCGGCACTCCTGTGGGGTACGGCAGAGACGACACATATCATTCATCCAATCCGCAATCTGCGGGACCACAGGGGCAAACCCACCAGGCGCATTCTGGTCCGGAGCCGTTTGACCCGGGTCAATATGGTCGGGGCCAATACGATCAGCACGCCCTGAATCAGGGACATTATGGCCAGGACCAATCAGAGACTGGTCAGCCGGGTGCGCCTCAGGCCGATCTGGCCCAGTCCGGCAAGGGCATGGGCGGTTATGTCAATGTGGCGGGCGCGGTTGTGTCGCTGGCGCTTCTGGTTGGGGTCGGTGTCTGGGGCTATCAGCTTCTGGTGCGTGATGTGACCGGCGTGCCGGTTGTGCGTGCCTCGGATGGGCCATGGCGCGTCGCACCCGAAGATCCCGGCGGAAGCCGTGCCGATCATCAGGGGCTGGCCGTGAACGAAGTTGCCGGTCTTGGCACGGCCTCTGGTCCGGTGGAACAGGTCGCGCTGGCGCCCAATTCCGTCGGGCTTCAGGACGAAGATGTGGCCAGCTTGAAGCTCAATACGCTGTCGACCCGCGAGGGCGGCGCCGCAATGCCGACCATGGCCAGCAGCCGGGCGACCTTTGGTGCCTCGGACCAGGGTGTGACCCAGCGCAATTTTGTGCCGGGGTCGGTAACCCCAAGTGCCGTGACAACGGGGGGCGTGACGCAAACCTCGGTGACACCGCGCGGGGTCACCCCGCGGAATGTGCCCGTGGCGGTCAATCCCCTGCCTGCGCCGACCAATACTGCGGGCGGCATCATGACCAACCGGGTGGACACCAGCGGCCAGCGGCAACCGATTTCCAATGCCACCATTCAGGCGCTGGCGGATCAGATCGCAGCCGATGTAAAGCCCTTTGGCACCACGACGACGCCAACGACCCCCGCGCCGATGGTTGTGGCCTCGGTCAAGCCGATCGAAACCGCCGTTTCCACAATCGACGGCCCCGGTGTGCGCCGGTCCTTGCGTCCGCGCACGCGTCCGTCGCAATTGGTGAAAACCTCGCTGGCCTCGCCGGTGGCGGCGGCCCCGACTGCGCAAGCCGCAACAGCCACAACCGCCGAAATCAATGCCGCGACCCTTCCCGCAGGTACACGTTTGGTGCAATTGGGCGCCTATGACAGCGCCGCGATTGCGCAATCGGAATGGGGGCGGATTTCCGGCCGTTTCAACAGCTTTTTCGATGGCAAAAGCCGCGTGATCCAACGGGCGGAAAGCGGCGGGCGCACCTTCTATCGGCTGCGTGCGCATGGGTTTGATGATCTGGCGGATGCCCGTCGCTTCTGTGCCGCACTGGTGGCGGAACGGACCGATTGTATCCCGGTCATCACCAAATGACAGCCCGCGCCGCGATATTCGCCCCGCGCGGGACGAAACTGACCGGTGCGGAAAAAGCGTTTTTTCGTGAGGCCGATCCTTGGGGGTTTATCCTTTTTGCCCGCAATATCGGTTCGGCAGATCAAATCCGGGCTCTTTGTGCGGATTTGCGCGATACCTTGGGCCGCGATGCGCCGATCCTGATTGATCAGGAGGGCGGTCGCGTCCAACGCATTTTGCCGCCGCTTGCAACCCGCTGGAAACCGCCGCTGGACGATGTGATCCGGCTGGGGGACAAGGCCGATCGCGGCATGTATCTGCGCGCACGGATCATTGCCGCAGAATTGCGCAGTTTCGGCATTGATGTGAATTGCATCCCGACGCTTGATGTAGCGGATGAATTCACCCACCGTTTTCTGCGCAACCGCTGTTATGGCGAAACCCCGGATCAGGTCACAACAGTTGGGCGTGCGGTGGCCACGGGCCTGCTTGAGGGCGGGGTGCTGCCGGTGGTGAAACACATGCCGGGCCATGGTCGGGGCCGGGTGGACAGCCATCTGGAACTGCCGTTCACTCAGGCGCGGGTCGACGAATTGCGCAGCGTGGATTTCGTACCATTTTCGGCTTTGGCCGATCTGCCGCTGGGCATGACCGCCCATATGATATTCGAGGCCGTCGACCCCTATTTCCCCGCGACGCAATCCGGCGCGATGATCAACCTGATCCGCGAGGAACTGGGCTTTGCCGGGCTTCTGATGACCGACGATATTTCGATGCAGGCGCTCAGCGGCACGCCCGGTGAACGCGCCAGCGCGGCGATGGCGGCGGGCTGTGATGTGGTGTTGCATTGCAACGGCGATCTGACGGAAATGGCCCAGGTGGCAGAGGCGGCCGGCACATTGGGCGAGGGGGCCGCACTACGCGCCTCGGCGGCGCTTGCCCTGCGCGATGGGGCCAGCGAGGTTGACACCAAAGAGCTGCAAGCGGAGTTTGAGATGCTGTTGGCCGGACCGTAAGGCACATGAACGACACGATCCCCTTTGATAATGATCCTCCGCCCCAGGCGGAGCCGCAAAGCGTGGCTGACCGTCTTGCGGCGGAGGCATTGATCGTTGATGTCGATGGTTTCGAGGGGCCGCTGGATCTGTTGTTGACGCTGTCGCGCACGCAGAAAGTCGATTTGCGCAAGATCTCGGTGCTCGACCTGGCGCGGCAATACCTTGGATTTGTTGAAAAAGCCAAAGAACTTCGAATCGAATTGGCGGCAGATTATTTGGTGATGGCGGCCTGGCTCGCCTTTCTGAAATCCCGCCTTCTGCTGCCGCCCGATCCAACCGAAGACGGCCCCTCTGGCGAGGATCTGGCCGCGCATCTGGCGTTTCAGCTGGAGCGGCTTCAGGCGATGCGCAATGCGGCGGCCCAGTTGATGGCGCGCAACCGGTTGGGGCGCGATATCTTTGTCCGTGGTTTGCCGGAAACCGTGGAACGGGTGAAATCGGTCACCTATACCGCGACATTGTTGGACCTGATGCAGGGGTATGCCCGCATCCGCACCCGCGATGAATTCCGTCCCTTTGTGATGGACCGCGAATCCGTGTTCACCATGGAGCAGGCGCTGGAACGCATGCGCGGTTTGATCGGATTTGCCGGGGCGTGGACCGACATTTCGGTCTATCTGCCAGAAGGCTGGGACAACGATCCGGTGCGCCGACGCTCTGCCACGGCGGCGACCTTTGCGGCCTCTTTGCAATTGGTCAAAGAGGGCAAGGCCGAGCTGCGCCAACCGGGGACATTTGAGGCGATCGAACTGCGCCGGATCACGGAAGACTAGATGAACGACAACGCAGAACATATTGGCAAAGAGGAGAAAAGCCTCTTTGCGGCCCCGCCCATGGGCGAACAGGAACGTATGGTCGAAGCGGTGCTTTTTGCCAGCGCCGAACCGGTCACGGTGCGCGATCTTGAGGCCCGGATGCCACACGGATGTGACGCGGCAGAGGCGCTGGTGCACCTGCGCAAACGCTATGAAGGGCGCGGCGTGCGGGTGATGCGCGTTGGCGATGCCTGGGCGATGCGCACGGCGGCCGATCTGTCGTTTCTGATGCAGAAAGAGACCGTCGAAACCCGGAAATTGTCGCGCGCCGCCATCGAAACACTGGCAATCATCGCCTATCACCAACCGGTGACCCGCGCCGAGATTGAGGAAATTCGCGGTGTCGCGGTGTCGCGCGGCACGGTGGATCAATTGCTTGAGATGGAATGGATCCGCTTTGGCCGTCGCCGGATGACGCCGGGCCGACCGGTGACATTTGTGGTGACAGAGACCTTCCTGGATCATTTCGGGCTGGAAAACGCGCGCGATTTGCCGGGGCTCAAAGAGCTGCGTCAGGCCGGATTGCTGGAGAATCGACCGCTGCCTGGCACCCCGCAATTTGGCGATGGCGAAGACGAACCAGAAGCGGATGCAGGCCAAAGCGAGTTGTTCGAGGATTAACCTTCACGCGCCCGAACTGCATCGCTTTCCAAAAAATTCATGATTGGCCCTTATAATGCGCGTCAAAAAGCACAGGAGAGCAGGGCGATGAATTCCAACCAACTGATCAACATGGTGATGCGTCTGTTTTTGCGCAAAGCGGTGAGCAAAGGCATCGACGCCGGGATTGACCGGTTTTCCAAAGGCCGTGAGGGGCGAAAAGAGCCAGCAGAGAAGCCGGATCAACATCACGCGATGGATGCGCAAGACACCGAACATGCGGCGTCTTCACCCCAGTCGTCTGACGCGCCCCAGTCCAAGGAGGAGGTGCGCAAGGCCCGGCAAGAAAAACAGCAGATTCGCCAGGCGCGGCAGGCCAAACAGGCCATTCGTGCCGCCCGACGCGCATCGCGGATGTAGTGGTAATTCGCCCTAGCGGAAGTGTTTGGACAGCTTCAATCCCTGTCCCTGGTAGTTGGATTTCAGCCCGTCACCATAAAGCACATCTGGTCGGGTGCTCATCCGTTCATAGACCAAACGTCCGACGATCTGGCCGTGTTCCAGCACAAAGGGTGCCTCGTGACACCGGACCTCCAGCACGCCGCGCGCACCGGCCCCGCCAGCGGCGTCATGGCCGAAACCGGGATCAAAGAAGCCGGCGTAATGGACGCGAAATTCGCCAACCATGGCGATATAGGGGGCCATTTCAGCGGCGTAATCCGGCGGGATATGCACGGCTTCGCGACTGACAAGGATGTAGAACGCACCGGGGTCCAGAATCAATTGTCCGGCGTCGCTGTGCAATTCTTCCCAGAATTCGCTGGGCTCGTATTGCCCGATTTTGTCGAGGTCGATCACCCCGGTATGGGGCTTGGCGCGATAGCCGACCAAGGTTCCCGACGCGGGCTTCAGATCGACCGAAAACCCAAGCCCGGCATCAATCACCGCGGCACTGTCGACCAAGGGTGTGGCGTCATGCAGCGCGCGCAGCGCCACGTCATCAAGCACCGCCTGACCACGGCGAAAACGGATCTGGTTCAGCCGCATGCCCGGCCGCACCAATACGGAAAAGGAGCGCGGGCAAATCTCTGCGAACAGCGGCCCGTCGTACCCGTCGGGGATACGGTCGAATTCCGTGCCCTGATCGGTGATTGTACGGGTCAACAGATCGAGCCGCCCGGTCGAGCTTTTGGCATTGGCCACGGCCTGGACCCCGGCGGGCAGTGCCAGTGATTCCATCAAGGGCACCACATATACCGCGCCTTTTTCCAGCACGGCGCCTTGGCTCAGATCAATGCGATGCATTTCGAATTCGCTCAGCCGGTCCGCCACGCTGCGGCCCTTGCCGGTGAGAAAAGAAGCGCGCACGCGAAAGGCCACGGAGCCAAGCCGCAGATCAAGACTGGCGGGTTGAATCTGGGCATCAATGATTTCTGGCGTGCCTTGCAGGGCACCGCTGGAAATCAGATCGCGAATTTGCTGGCTGGCAAGAACACCGGTCATACTGGCCCTCCGGGGCAGGGTTTCAGGTGACGCGCCACACAGAGGTGGTCATCTTGGGGGAGGAGTAAATGGTCGGGCTAGCAGGACTCGAACCTGCGACCTTCCGTCCCCCAGACGGACGCGCTACCAGGCTGCGCCATAGCCCGACTGGAGTGTCTTCTTACCGGTTTTGGGCGGGGGGGCAAGAGCAAACTTTGACGAATTTCGCGACACAGTCGATTGCGGAAAATAAACTTTGGAAATTGCCCGTCGTTCCGCCCGTTTCCGGGCGGTTTCAGGTCAGATCTTGGCGAATTACTGTTTTGAATCAGCGCGCGGCCTGGCTCATCCGGCGGTGATGGGCACGCACCCGAATGATCAGGGTTTCCACCTGTTCCGCCGAGAGGCCCGAGTCGCGGGTCTTTGCATCGGTCAACAGGGTCAGAAGGCCGGGATCGGCATGAATGTCGTGATCCGACGGGTCGGGCGGCGTGACGATATTTGCCGGCTTTGGGCCATCCGTCGCGGTATCGGACGGGGTGGTATCGGACGGGGCGGTGTCGACAGATGCGATTTCGGGTTCGGGGGTGACCTCTGGCTCGATGTCATCACCGCCATGATCAGCGACGTCAGAGATGGGCTCTGGTTTCGCTGGCGGCGTAAGGGAGGGCAGCACGGGCAGCACGGGGCCGGAATCGGCTTGCTCGGTGGCCTCGGATGTGGGTTCGAAATCGGTCTCTAGGTCGGCCTCAAGGTCGGCTTCGGCCAAATCCTCAGGTTCGTCAGGCGGAGCTTCAGAAGTGTGAGTTTCGGCAGCGGGCAGAGCCTCTGCGGGGATCTCTGGCTCTGGAGCAGTGTCCTCTTCGGCCAGCCGTTCGGACAGCGGTTTCTGAACAAAGTCCGGCAAATCATCAGCGGCCACGTTTACAGTTTCAGGTTCGGATTCAGTTTCTGGGGCAACAGATTGATCCGGCTCTGAAATTTCGCTTTCCAAGGGGGCAGAGGCCGCCGAAAACGCGTCTGTTTGTGCGGTCTCTGGCTCCGGCTCAACCGCTTTCGGTTCATGATCAATTGGATCACTTTCAACCGACTCCTCGGTCGAAGACGCGTCTTCCTCTGCCACAAGCTGCGCCTCTGGCTCTGCAACCATATCCTCCAGCGGCAGATCATCGGTTTGCTCTGCCGTGACAGATGGGCCTGAGGGAGCGAAAAAATTGTCCTGGTCTTCGTCATCGGTGTCGTCGAACAAATCGGCGATCGTCGCGTCCTTGCGACCAGAGGGGGCTGTTTGTTTTGTCGTCTCGTCAGCCGGCTCCGGGGTCTCATCGACAGGCTGCACCGTTTCGACAGTGGGCGCGCCGTCAGAGCTGCGTTCGGCAAATTCCAGCACCTGACCGGTGGTCGGCTCTGGCGGGGGCATTGGTGATGCAAGCGTGGCGTCGACGGTGACCGGCGGCTCGATAATCTTTGAGAGATCCTCGTCCAGCGGCGGCGACATCGCGGCGACATGTTTGATGCCCTGTTCGCGCAGGATTTTCTGCACGCCCTTGATGGTCATGCCATCGTCGTGCAACAGTTTCTTGATACCACCAATCAGGGTCATGTCGGCAGGACGGTAATACCGCCGACCGCCGGCACGTTTTACCGGTTTGACCTGGCTGAATTTGCTTTCCCAAAACCGCAACACATGTGCGGGGGTGTTCAGCCAATCGGCAACTTCCGAAATGGTGCGAAATGCATCGGCGGATTTACTGGGCATCGCGCCGTGCCTACCTAGGACCGGTTGCCAGCCGCAACGCGATCTTTCATCAGATGCGAGGGACGAAAGGTCAAAACCCGGCGGGGTTCGATTGGAACTTCCTGACCGGTCTTGGGGTTGCGGCCCACACGCGCCGCTTTTTCGCGCACAGAGAAGGTGCCGAAAGAGGAAATCTTGACCTGTTCGCCGGCAACCAGGGAATCCGACATGACGGTCAGAACCCGTTCCACAAGCTCCGCAGATTCATTCCGCGAAAGACCGACTTCGCGGAACACCGCTTCGCTTAGGTCCATACGTGTCAGAGTCTTCTCGCCCATCCGTTCCATCTCCTGATTTTGAGACAGCTTAGGCAGGTCAGCAATTCCGAGTCAACTAAAAGGACATTAGCAATGGGCGTAAAGCGATTGAAAATCCGGCATTTACCAGCGCAGAACCACCGCGCCCCATGCCAAACCGCCGCCAATCGCCTCGGTCACGATCAGATCGCCGGGTTTGATCTGGCCCCGTTGCACACCCACCGACAGCGCGAGGGGAATCGATGCAGCCGAGGTATTGCCGTGGTCCTGGACGGTCACAACCACCTTGTCCATCGACAGGCCCATCTTCTTGGCCGTGCCTTGGATGATGCGGATATTGGCCTGATGGGGCACAATCCAGTCGACATCTTCGGCGGTAACACCGGCGCGGTCCATCGCGGTTGTTGCGGTTTGGGCCAGCTTTTCGATGGCGTGGCGGAACACCTCTTTGCCCTGCATGCGCAGATGGCCGGTGCTGTTGGTCGACACGCCGCCGTCCACATAAAGAATGTCTTTGTGGCGACCGTCGGAATTCAGATCTGTTGACAGGATTCCACGGTCGTCCGCGGTGCCCTGGCCCTCTTGCGCCTCAAGTATCAGCGCGCCGGCCCCGTCGCCGAACAGCACACAGGTGCCCCGGTCGGTCCAATCCATGATCCGGCTGAAGGTTTCCGCGCCAATCACCAACACGCGCCGTGCCTGACCCGACAGAACCAACGCATTGGCATTGGTCAGCGCATAGGCAAACCCGGCGCAGACCGCCTGAAGATCAAAGGCAAAGCCGCTGGTCATGCCAAGATTGGCCTGCACCATGGTGGCCGCCGATGGAAAGGTCAGATCGGCAGTAGAGGTCGCCAGAACAATGGCATCAATGTCATTGCCGGTCAGCCCGGCATTGGCCAGCGCCGCTTGCGCGGCCTTGGTTGCCAGATCGGATGTTGTTTCACCTTCGGCGGCGAAATGGCGACGTTCAATGCCAGAGCGCGACCGAATCCATTCATCAGAGGTGTCCAACGTCGCTTCAAACTCAGCGTTTTCGACAATCTTTTCCGGCAGGTAGTGACCCACGCCAATAACCACAGCGCGTCGTGTCATGTATCGCCTCCGGGGATCTTACGATTGCCCAATTTTGAATTTGTGTTGATGTCGGTTTCGGCCTTGTCAGACGGACCGTCGTTGGTCTTGGTGGCGTTTTTGTCCGCGACCAGGGCCGCCGCCGCGATGCGCGCGGCCACACGTTCGGAAAACCCGGTGCGCGCCAGTTGAAACGCCAGCTTGACCGCCGCGCTGACCGCCATCGCATCCGCAGAGCCATGCGATTTCACCACGGTGCCGTTCAGGCCCAGGAACACGCCGCCATTCACCCGTCGCGGATCAATCCGCTTTTGCAGACGTTTGAGCGAGGGCAGGGCAAGCAGCGCCGCCAAGCGCGACAATGGCGTGTATTTGAACGCCTCGCGCAGAAGTTCGCCAATCAGACTGGCGGTGCCTTCTCCGGTTTTCAGCGCGATATTGCCGGTAAAGCCGTCGGTGACAATCACATCTGCCCGACTGCCCGGAATATCACCGCCTTCGACGAAGCCGACAAATTCAAACCGGGCGTCATGGGCATGGGCGCGGATCAGATCATGCGCCTCTTTCAGCTCTTGCCGACCTTTGTGTTCTTCGGTGCCAACGTTCAAAAGGCCGACCCGTGGCGGATCGACCTCCAGCCCGTTGCGGGCATAAGAGGCGCCCATCAGGGCGTATTGCAGCAAATCATGCGCGTCGGCACGTACATCGGCGCCCACATCCAGCATCACGTTGAAGCCCTGCGGGTTCCGTGATGGCCAGAGCACGCCAATCGCCGGACGGTTGACGCCCGGGATCTTACGCAGACGCACCATGGCCAACGCCATCAAGGCGCCGGTATTGCCACAGGATACTGCAACGGTGGCATCGCCTGCGCGCACGGCCTCTAGTGCCGACCACATTGACGTGCCTTGACCCCGGCGCATGACCTGGCTTGGCTTGTCGTGCATCGACACAACGCCCTGCGCATCACGAATCTCGCATCGACCGCGCAAATATTTGCGGCGCTCAACCAAAGGCCGCAACTGTTCCTCTGGCCCATGCAGGATGAAGGACAGTTCCGGGTTCTTCTTTGCAGAGCGCTCGATACCCGCGACGACAGGGCCGGGACCACTGTCCCCGCCCATCGCATCGATCGACAACACAATTGTGTTGTCAGAGCCCGTTTGGGCCCCGGTCGCTGCCGCTGTCTGATTGTGGGGCGCGGTCATGACGGGACCTTGCTTGCGAAAGCTCAGGCTGCGTCTTCGTCCAGCTCGATCTCGTCGGCGATCGCCACAACTTCGCGTTCTGCGTAGTGGCCGCAGGACGGGCAGACGTGGTGCGGGCGCTTCAGCTCTCCGCAGTTGTCGCATTCATTTGGATTTGCAGCGACCAGGGCATCGTGCGCACGACGGTTGTTGCGGCGCGATTTGGACACTTTATTCTGCTGAACAGCCATGGCTCAATCTCTAGTCTTGTCTATGGGGCGCAAAGGCGCGCCCGCGGTTTCGGGTGGTTCCGGGCAGATACGCGCACATGAGTGGTATATACAACCCCAAATCTCTCAGAGGGCGCGAAAATACGAATTTCATGCCCCGTTGCAAGCGATTCCTTTGAAAGGACAGGTTAGCTGTCTTCCTCTTGGGCGCCCAATTGTTTCTTCAGGGCGGCAAGACCGGCAAAGGGTTTGGTGTCTTCGTCGCGCATCGCCTGTTTGCCGGGTTCGGTGATATTGGTGTCCCCCAGGGGCGGGGCATCGGGCGCGCGGGGGTAATCCGGGATCGCCAGCGCCAGCGCCTCGATCATGGCATCCCAAAGGCTGATGGTGGTGCCAAGCTCCTCTGAGGTGACATCTTCGGGCATTTCGGTTTCTGCACCTGATTCTTCGACATCGTGCCAATTGGCAATGAAACGCCGTTCTACTTCGGTATCCAGTCGCGTTGTGACCGGGTCCAGCGTCTGAACGCAGGGTTGGATCACCGTTGCCCCCAATTTGGCATGCAGTACAAAATCCCTTTTGCCTGCGCCTTTGACCTCGCCGGAAAAGCGCAGTTTGCGCAGACTGCTGACCCCAAGCTCTGTGGCCAGGAGACGGCGCTCCGGCTCTGTGGGGGTGATTTCGAACCGATGAGCACGGTTCTGTGGCAAAGATGCGACGAGCAACGTATGCGGCGAATTTTCGTTGTGATGAGCCATAACCGGAAACGCATCCTTTCTTGAACCACGGGCCAACCTTCTGTAAGCGGGATAAAAGTCAGCCGAGAGCAAAGCAAGAGGGCAAGAATGACAGGCAAAATGAAAAGCAGGCGTATCTTCCTTGCTTTGACCTGTGCCGCAGCGCTTTCGGCATGTGTGGCACAATTCCGCAACCACGGCTATTTGCCGACCGATGACGAGCTCGCCAATGTGATTGTGGGCGTCGACAGCCGTGACAGCGTGGCCGAATCCATCGGCCTGCCGGGCACCAGCGGCGTTTTGAATGCGGGCAATTATTATTATATCGGCAGCCGGGTGCGGCACTATGGTGCGCGTGCGCCGCAAATCATCGAACGCCAGATCGTTGCGGTTGAATTTGATTCCGCCGGCGTGGTGAGCAATATTTCGCGGTACGGGCTGGAAGATGGCCGTGTCGTGACCCTGACGCGCCGGGTGACCAAATCCGGCGATGGCGATATCGGCTTTGTGCGCCAGCTGTTTGGCAATATCGGTGGGCTGAACCTGGGTCAGATCGGCGGCGGCTGACACAGCCCTGCGGTCAAATTGCGGTCCTGGATACCTTTGCGTGCGCGGCCGCGCCCCGAAATGGGGAGTGTTTTTCCTGTGCAACACGTGACGTTACGTTCTGTACCCGTTTGAGCCGGGGTCATGGCATCGTCACACTTGTCTGACAGCAGTCGCGCCAACATAGTCAAGTGATCCGGCTGAGGGCGATTCCGATGAAGGTACTGAACAGACCGCGTTATCAATCGCGCATTGCCGCGAGCCCGGCTGATGTGGAATCGGCCCAGGCGCTGCGCCATTTGGCGTTCCACGGTGTGCCGGGGCTGGACGTGGATGATTATGACGCGATCTGTAGCCATATTCTGGTCGAGGATCAGCGCGATGGCCGGTTGGTCTGCTGTTTTCGCATCCTGCCGCTGACCGGCGGCTGTGACATCGCGAAATCCTATTCCGCACAATATTACGAATTATCCGCACTGGCAGAATATCAGGGCCGCATGGTCGAGATGGGCCGTTTCTGTGTCCACCCGGAGGTGCGCGATGCGGATGTGCTGCGTGTGGCCTGGGGCGCGATGACCGGCTATGTCGATGACAATGCGGTGGAATTGCTGTTTGGCTGCGCATCGTTTCAGGGCACCGAGGCGCGGGACTATTATGATGCCTTTGCCATGTTGAAGGAACGCCATCTGGGCCCGAAACGCTGGCTGCCCAAGGTCAAGGCGCCGAATGTGTTTCGGTTTGCCGCCCGTCTGCGGCGCAAGCCCGACATGAAGCTGGCGATGCGGCGGATGCCGCCGCTGCTGCGCACCTATCTGCTGATGGGGGGCTGGGTCAGTGATCATGCGGTGGTCGACCGGCAGATGAACACCCTGCATGTCTTCACCGGGGTCGAAATCGGGCTGATTCCACCGGCGCGCAAGAAATTGCTGCGGGCGGTGGCGCAATAGTTCAGGCTGCAGAGAGGGGGCCAGCCCCCTCAAACCCCCGGGATATTTCCGGTCAGATGAAACAAGGAGCGGGTCGTTGGATGCGCGCGCCACTTGACCTTCCTTCTGTGCCTGTCTAGCTGCGCAGCATGGCACAGATACCTCTTTTACAACTCTCCGATATTTCCCTGACCTTTGGCGGCGATCCGGTGTTCGACTCGCTGGACCTTGTGGTGCAGGAACGCGACCGTGTGGCGCTTGTCGGGCGCAATGGGTCGGGCAAATCGACCCTGATGAAGGTCATGGCCGGGCTGGTTGAGCCGGACCGTGGCACGCGGGTTGTGCCGCCGGGCGTTTCGGTCGGCTATATGGAACAGGAGCCGGATTTGTCGGGGTTTGCCACGCTGGGCGATTTCGCCACCAGCGCGCTGGACCCTGGTGAGTTGTACAAGGTGGAACGCGCGGGCGAGGGTTTGAAATTTGATCCTGCGCGCCCGGTCGAGACCGCCAGCGGCGGGGAACGGCGGCGCGCGGCACTGGCCAAATTGATGGCGGAAGCGCCGGATTTGATGCTGCTGGACGAGCCGACAAACCATCTTGATATCGAGGCGATCCGTTGGCTTGAGGGCGAGTTGAAGACCACGCGCCGCGCGTTTGTCTTGATTTCGCACGACCGGGCATTTTTGAATGAACTTACGCGTGCAACCCTTTGGATTGACCGCGGAATGTCGCGGCGTCAGGAGAAGGGTTTCAGCGATTTCGAGGCCTGGCGCGACAAGATCTGGGAAGAAGAGGATCAAGCGCGTCACAAGCTGAACCGCAAGATCAAATCCGAGGCCCGCTGGGCCGTCGAAGGCATCAGCGCGCGGCGCAAGCGCAACATGGGCCGGGTGCGGGCGTTGGGGGAATTGCGGGCCGAACGATCCGGCCAGATCCAACGCCAGGGCACAGCCGCCATGGCGTTGGAGGCGGGGCCGAAATCCGGCCGCAAGGTGGTGGAAGCGACGGATATTTCAAAGGTTTATGGTGACAAGGTCATCTGCCAGGACTTTTCCTTGCGTATTCAGCGCGGCGATCGGGTGGCCTTTGTCGGGCCCAACGGCGTGGGCAAAACCACCCTGTTGAAGATGCTGATGGGCGAGGAACAGCCGGATCAGGGCACGATTTCCCTCGGCACCAATCTGTTGCCTGCGGTGTTCGATCAGGCGCGGGCGCGATTGGATCTCGAGGCGACGCTCTGGGACAATCTGACCGGTGATCCCGAAATGCGGGTGTCGGGCAAGGCGGATCAGATCATGGTGCGCGGCCAGCCGAAACATGTGGTTGGCTACCTGAAGGAATTTCTGTTTGACGAACGTCAGGCCCGTGCGCCGATCCGATCCTTGTCGGGCGGGGAACGGGCGCGGTTGCTGTTGGCCAAGCTTATGGCGCGGGAAAGCAATCTTCTGGTGTTGGATGAACCGACCAACGATCTGGATGTGGAAACGCTTGATCTGTTGCAGGATTTGCTGGCGGACTATGACGGCACGGTGCTGTTGGTCAGCCACGACCGGGACTTCCTGGATCGGGTGGCGGCGACCACAATCGCGATGGAGGGCGATGGGCGCGTTGTGGCCTATGCCGGCGGGTGGAGCGATTACCAAAGCCAGCGACAGCCCGTAGAAACGCCGGAAAAAGACGTTGCAACATCGGCGTCAAAGCCGAAGGCGAAACAGGAAAAAGCCGCGCAATCCGGTCTGAGCTTTACCGAGAAACATCGGTTGGAGGCTTTGCCCGGAGTGATTGAGCGGTTGGAGGCCGAGATCGGCAAGTTGGAACAGCTTTTGGCCGATCCCGCGTTGTTCACCCGTGAGCCGGTGAAATTCAAGAAAGCGACCGAAGCCTTGGTCGAGCGTCAGACAAAACTGGCCGCTGCTGAAGAAGATTGGCTGACGCTGGAGGAAAAAGCCGGGTAAAGGCCGCTAGGACGTTTCGTTTTTGCGGCCAAATCCCAACAATCGCGACAGGAATGTCAGCTCCAGCACGGTGAGCAGAATACGCAGGACATGGTGCAGGGAGACCAGCGCCGGGCTGGCGGCCAGGCTGAGGGCGATGATCGACATTTCGGTGACGCCGCCGGGAGCCAGGCTGATCAGCAGAACCAGAAATGACAGGCCGGTTATCTGTTGCAGGACAAGCGCAATCGCCGCCCCCAGCATCAGCATATAGCCGACAGAGACCACGGCCAGCCAGACAGAGCGTTGCAGCAGCCGGGCGGTAATCCCCTTGAACCGCAAACCGAGGCTGGCGCCGACCACAACCTGGGCTGTCGCAATCAGCCAGAATGGCACATGCAGGTCGACAAATCCGGTCAAGGTCAGCCCGCCCGTCAGAAACAAGGGCCCGATCAATTGCCCGGCCGGCAGTTTGATCACACGCGCGATTGTCAGGCCGATGCCGCCTGCGGCAATCACCAACAACAGTTCGGTCCAGTTGAAACCATCGGTCGCGGCAACCGAAGTGTCGGGCAGGGCGCCGGCCGCGCTGCCCACTGGATGGCCCAGCCATAGCGAAAGCCCGGCAGGCACCATGGTGACCACCACAATAATGCGCAGAAACTGCTGGATCGTCAGAACGCGGACATCCGCGCCAGAGGCTTCGCCCAAAAGAATGCTTTCCATCAACCCGCCGGGGGTGCCGCTGTAAAATGCGGTGGCGCGGTCAAATCCGCCCAAGTGCCGGAAAATCAGAATATTTCCACCATGTGCCAGCCCAATGAACGCCAGCAGCGCGGTCAAGGTATAAGGCAGGTGGGTCATCTGGGTGAGCAGGGTCGGCGTGGCCTGGGTGCCGATCATCACGCCAATCATCGAAATGAACCCGGATCGGACCCAAAGCGGAAATTGGTATGATTTCAACAGGCTATGCTGGGTGGTGCCCACAACAATGGCAGAGCCGACCAGCGCGCCCAGCATCCAGGGCATCGGGATATGCGCCACCCATGCCAATGCGCCGAAAGCGCCGGAAACCAGCAGAAGTCCAATGGTGATGAAAAGGGTGCGCAATGTCATTGGTATTACTATTAGATTGCGTCAGGCAGATTGAAAAGAGCAGGTTTCTTCCGATTTTGACACCAGTAAGTTCCCTCATGACAACACCGGTTTTAATCGGTTCGCGGATTTATCGCGGCTCTTCTTATGGTCGGCACCATCCGTTGGCGATCGAGCGGGTGCCGGTGGCGATTGATTTGTCGCGCGCATTGGGCTGGTTGCCAAAGACGCAATACCGCGTGTCGCCGCGTGCCAAACCGGCGGCGCTGGCGGCGTTTCACACGCCGGCCTATCTGGCGGCGCTGCAACGGGCCGAGGCGGAACAGCATGTCAGCGATTCGGTGCGCGAACGATTTGGGCTTGGCACCCTGTCGAACCCGGTATTTGCCGAGATGTTTCGCCGGCCTGCGACAGCGGCGGGTGGGTCGTTGCTGGCGGCGGCCTTGTTGCAGGGGGGCGGGGTGATATTCAGCCCCGGTGGCGGCACCCATCACGGGCTTGCGGATCGGGCGGCGGGGTTCTGTTATCTGAATGACCCGGTGCTGGCGCTCCTGGCCTTTCGGGCCCAGGGGCTGCGACGCATTCTTTATATTGATATCGACGCACATCATTGCGACGGGGTCGAAATTGCACTGACCGGCGCGCCGGACGTGCGCATGATCTCGATCCACGAGGCGCGTCGCTGGCCGTTTACCGGCGGTTTTGCGGATCGGGCTGGCGGTGCGGCGCTGAACCTTCCGGTGGATCGCGGGTTCAACGACAGCGAATTCGCGGTGCTGCGGGATCGGGTGATTTTGCCCGCAATCGAACGGCTTAAGCCAGAGGTGATCGTGTTGCAATGCGGGGCCGACGCGGTCGAGGAAGACCCGCTGGCGCGATTGTCGCTGTCCAATAATGCCCATTTTGACATGGTGCGCGCGCTCAAAGGCGCGGCGCCGCGTCTGCTGGTGTTGGGTGGCGGTGGCTATAACCCCTGGACGGTTGGGCGGCTCTGGGCCGGGGTTTGGGGGGTGTTGAATGGATATGACACGCCCCGGACATTGGCGCCGGAAAGCCAATCTATTTTGGCAGCGCTCCATTGGACCCGGCGGCGCGGTGCGGTGGCGCCTCATCTGATTGAAACGCTTCGGGATGTCCCCCGCACGGGGCCGGTTCGCGCCGACATCGCCGCATTGGCCGAGGCCGCATCGTCAATTGCAAGATCGTGGGAATGGAGCGGGTAACGAGAATCGAACTCGTAACTTAAGCTTGGGAAGCTCGCGTGATACCTTTTCACCATACCCGCGCTCTGGGGTGGTCAGATAGCCGAAGCGCCGGTGCTCTGCAAGAGGTTGCACAGCAAAAACGCCCCCGAAAGCGGGGGCGTTTTCCTGTTGGATCGGGAACCTGATCAGCGCGGCAGCAACACGCCATTCAGCACATGGATCACGCCGTTGGATTGCATGACATTGGCCTGTGTCACTTCTTGGGCGTTGCCGCTTTCGTCAAAGATGAAAACGCGATTGCCCGATGTGACCTTGGCCGACAGGGCATCGCCCGACACAGCCGCAAACTGGTAGAAACCGTCGCTGCTGTTGCGCGCTGCGGCAATGATGTCTTCGGCGGTCCAACGGCCCGCCACCACATGCGAGGTCAGAACCTTGGTCAGCTGGTCCTTGTTTTCCGGTTTCAGCAATGTGTCGACGGTGCCGGCGGGCAGGGCGGCAAAGGCGTCATTGGTCGGGGCAAACACCGTGAACGGGCCTTCGCCCATCAGCGTATCCACCAGGCCGGCGGCCTTCACCGCCGCGACCAGCGTGGTGTGGTCAGCGGAATTGACCGCGTTTTCAACGATGTTCTTGTTGGGAAACATCTTGGCGCCGCCCACCATTGGCACATCGGATTCGGCCATGTCGGCGCCTGCCATTGCGGTTGCAGCCATGGCGTCTTTTTCCATTGCGGCTTCTTTGGTTGCGGGCAACAGGACCGTATCAATCACATAGATCACGCCGTTGGATTGTTTCACATCGGCAATGGTCACAGTGGCCTCGCGGCCCTGTTCATCGGTCAGCATGATTTTGTCGCCCATATAGGTGGCCTGCAAGGTGCAGCCGCCCAATGTCGGCACCGGATGGGTGCCGCCGTCGTCGTCGATCATGCCCTTGATGGCCATCGACATCGCATCGGCGCCGACAACATGGCAGGTCAGGATCCGGGTCAATTCATCTTTCATACCGGGGTCCAACAGGGCCTCAACCGTGCCGGCGGGCAGGGCGGCAAAGGCGTCATTGGTCGGGGCAAACACCGTGAACGGACCTTCGCCCATCAGCGTATCCACCAGGCCGGCGGCCTTCACCGCCGCGACCAGCGTTGTGTGATCGGCAGAATTCACCGCGTTTTCGACGATGTTCTTGTCCGCGAACATCGGCGCGCCGCCCACCATTGGATTGTCGGTTTCGGCATGGCTGGCGGCGAGGGCCGGAAATGCGGTGCTCACGGTTAATGCAGTGGCAACAAGAAAACGGTTCATGTGGTCTCTCCCTTTCATCCGCAGTCCGATGATCGGCGCGGTATGAAAGGAAGTACGGCTGACCCCGCAAATAGGTTTCAGCTGTTCACAGACATGTGACAATCGCCCGGGACGGCAGGGGCGATCAGCACGGCAAATCAGCTGCGCCGTCTGCGCCGTCTGCGCCCGCCGTCACCTTCGTCGCCGCCGGTATTGAAGCTGACATCCGGCAAGGTGACGATTTTCAACAATTCCGGAAAGGGATCAGTGGCATGCGGGATGGCATTGGCATTGACGAAATGCTCCTGGAACTTCGGCTCGATTGCGGTTTCGACCTTGGTGATCTGGCGCACCACCCGTTCGATTTCCGCCCGCGCCGCAACATTGCACAGCGCGATACGTGCGCCGGTGCCGGCCGCATTGCCCGCGCTGGTCACCTTGTCCAGCGGCACATCCGGGATCATCCCCAGCACCATGGCGTGCAGGGGCGAGATATGCGCGCCAAAGGCCCCGGCCAGCACCACCCGGTCAACCGTGTCCACACCACGGGTATCCATCAACAGCCGGGCCCCGGCATAAAGTGCGGATTTCGCCAATTGGATGGCGCGAATATCGCCCTGTGTCACGGTGATGCGCGGCCCGCCCTCGGCGCTGGCGTCATGGATCAGATAGGCATGGGTGCGCCCCTCTGGCACCGAGCGTGGCGTGCCGGTTTGCGCGGCAGAGCCAATCAACCCCGACGGATCGAGCAGGCCGGCCAGACGCATTTCGGCCACGGCCTCGATGATACCGGAGCCACAGATTCCGGTGATGCCGGTGGCCGCCGTCGCGGTGGCAAACCCATCTTCATTCGACCACAAATCGCAACCGATGACCCGGAACCGCGGTTCCTTGGTTTCCGGGTCAATGCGGATCGCCTCAATCGCGCCGGGGGCGGCACGTTGCCCGGAAGAGATCTGTGCCCCCTCAAACGCCGGGCCGGTGGGCGAGGAACAGGCAAGCACGCGGGATGTATCGCCCAACAGGATCTCGGCATTGGTGCCGACATCGACCATCAGCGCCAGATCTTCTGATTTGCCCGGCTCTTCCGACAGGGCGACCCCGGCGGCATCCGCGCCAACGTGACCGGCGATGCAGGGCAGGATGTAACACTGCGCGCGGGCGTTCAGCACAGACAGCCCAAGATCACGCGCGGGCAGGGTGACGGAATCCGACGTGGCCAGCGCAAAAGGCGCCTGACCCAGTTCCACCGGATCAATTCCCAGCAGTAGGTGATGCATCACCGGATTGCAGACAAAAACCGTCTCGACAATCAGCGCCGGATCAATTCCGGCCTCAGCCGCAATTTCCCCCGCAAGGGTATTCAGTGCATCGCGCACCGCTGCGGTCATCTCGACCTCGCCGCCGGGGTTCATCATCGCATAGGACACCCGGCTCATCAGATCTTCGCCAAAGCGAATTTGCGGGTTCATGATGCCCGACGATGTCTTGACCTCGCCGGTTTCCAGATCGGTCAGATGGGCGGCAATGGTGGTCGACCCAAGGTCCACGGCCAGCCCGAACAACCCGGCCTCATGCAGCCCCGGCCAGATGTCGACAATCGAGGATTTCGTCGCTTGATGATCGCGGTGCAACGCCACCGTGACCTTCCAACTGCCCTTGCGCAGAACCTTTTGCAGCTTGGCCAGCAGGGTCACATCGGCGCGAATACCGTCGATTTCCCATTGCGATTTCAATGCCTTTTCCAGCCGTTCGAAATCGCCGGTTGGCTCGTGCATGTCCGGTTCTGCCACCTCGACATAGAACAGCCGCGTGGCCGGATCCATCACGATGTCCCGTGCTGCGGCGGCCTTGCGCACCACTTGTTTGTGGACCTGGCTTTCGGGTGGCACGTCGATGACAACGTCGCTTTGCACCGTCGCCTGACAGCCAAGCCGCCGGCCCGGTTTCAATCCGCGTATCTGGTCATACCGTTCTTCGACCGCGTTCCATTCAGACAGCGCATCGGGCGCGACGGTGACGCCATGTTTCGAAAATTCACCAACCCCGGGCGTGATCTGGCATTTTGAACAAATCCCCCGCCCGCCACAGACCGAATCCAGATCGACCCCCAATTGCCGGGCGGCGGTCAGGATCGGCGTGCCAACAGCAAACCGGCCGCGTTTTCCAGACGGGGTGAAGACAACAAGGGGGGATTGCTCGGCCATGGGAATCTCTTTCGCGTTTTTGGCGATCATAGGCTGCCGCGCGGCAAGCGAAAGCCCAACCCGCGCCGGACCCCGCCGCAGTCCCATCTGTAAGACCGCTTACCCCTCGCTGTCCAACCAGCGCAGGATCTCACCCCGGTTGCCGTCCAGATCGGGCGCGGGCGCACGGGTGGTGCGATCTTCCATGCCGGATATTTTGATTGGATTGCCCGCCGCAGTATAGGCATGTCGGCCATTGCGATCGAGCACATCCACCACCATGTTGCGCGCGACGATCTGCGGATCTTTCATCGCTTGTGCCACGTTTTGGATCGGACCGGTCGGAATGCCCGCAGCGGTCAGCCGGGAAATCCAATGGGCACAGGTCTTGTCCAGTGTCACGGCTTCGATCAGGCGTTTCAACAGGCGGGCATTTTCACAGCGCGCCGGATTGGTGGCAAAGCGCGGATCGCCCGCCAACGGCAAATCAAGACAGACACAAAGCCGTTCAAACAAGGCATCATTGCCGGCCGCAATGACAAAAAGCCCGTCAGAGGCGTGAAAGGTTTCAAACGGCGCGATGGATGGGTGGCGTGCGCCGCTGGGTTCGGGCGGGGTGCCGGTTGTGGCCGTTATCGCAATGGCATGTTCCAAAATCGCCATCTGACTGTCCAGCATCGCCACATCAATCTTGCGTCCAAGGCCGGTGTTTTCCCGGTCGTAAATCGCCGCCAACACCCCTTGGGTCAGGTACATGCCCGCGACAATGTCGCCAATCGAGGCCCCGACGCGCACCGGTTCCCGACCTTTTTCGCCGGTGATCGACATCACACCGCCTCGGGCCTGGACCACCATGTCATAGGCCGGGCGTTTGGCGTCCGGCCCGGTCTGGCCAAACCCCGAGACGGAGCCATAGATCAACCGCGGAAAGGTCTTGTGCAGCGCGTCCCAACCATATCCCAGACGGTCCATCACGCCGGGGCGGAAATTTTCGACCAGAACATCGGCACGGGCCAGCAGCCGGTCGAAAATGACGCGGTCCTTTTCCGCCTTGAGGTCAAGCGCGATGCTTTTCTTGGAATGGTTGATCGCAGAAAAATAGGCGCTGCGCCCCGCTTTGAACGGGGGGAAGGCACGGGTGTCATCGCCACCGTCGGGGCGTTCGACCTTGATCACCTTGGCGCCAAGGTCCGCCATGGTCATGGTGGAAAACGGGCCCGCCAAGACATGGGTCAGGTCCAGCACGGTGATGTTTTCAAGTGGCTGCGGCATGTGTGATTCCCGGCTGCGATACATCGTAGTAGCGCGGAAATATGACGTTCATTTCAGCTGTGGTTGCAAGGGGCGCATTTGGGTTTCGCAATGGGCGCGTATGGGCGCGATCAACATATGCTGTTTTTCCGGTTTCTGCCCGGTTTCTGTGTGGTGTTGCCATCGTCGGTGGTCAGAACAATTCGATGTCACCATGATCGGGTTTGGCGGCCTTGCGTGATGTTTGAAACATTGCGGGCAGGGGCGCGGCATCCCCCATTTCCTCAAGAAAAAGACGTTGTGCCCGTCCGGTGGTTGGCCAGAAACGCAGTTTTCGGCCCTGCTGTCCGCCCAGACATCGGCTGACAACCGGGAAATTTTCCTGTTGCATGAACCATTCGGCAAAGCGGGCATTGGCAAGGCCGATTTCCTTGCCGCTGGAATACATTTTTGCGCCACCAAAAAGTTTCACCTGCAATCGATCCCGCCGCGCGCCGCGATTGATCAAGCCGTTGACCAGCAATTCCATCGCATTGACGCCAAAACGCAGATTGCCGGAACTTCTATGGGTATTCCCCGGCAACAGGAAATGATTCATCCCGCCAACCAATGCCACCGGATCCCACATGGCGGTCGCGACACAGGATCCAAGGATGGCGGTCATCAATTCATTTGGGTTGTCAGAGAATTTTGTTTCGCCCTGCAACACATTGATGCGGACCACCGGATTGACGGGAAAGCTGGAGTTCGGATCGGTTTTGACCATCACGGAATTCATTCAATCATCTCACTGCTTGCAACATACATCCAAGTTTCTAGGTTGGGCCGGGTTCGTCAAAACTCGTCCCAGCCTTCATCGGCATTGACGGCCTGTTTCACCGGAATGTCCCCGGCGCGGGACCGGGCCGAAAAGGTTAGCACGGGTTCGTGAACTGTTTGGTCCGCTGTCTTGGCGGCGTCTGGCCAGGCGTGCGCGGTTTCGACCCGGGTCTTTTCCCGTGTCCAATCTTCGGGATCATTTGGCCGTTTAGCCGCGACCGACGTCTGCCAGTCATCGACATCCCGCAACCGAAAAGCGCCCAACACCTCGGTCATGCGTTCGGCTTCGTCACTCAAAGATCTGCTGGCAGCAGAGGATTCTTCGATAACGGCGGCGTTTTGCTGTGTGACCCGGTCAAGATTGCCGATGCTTTCCTTGATTTCCGCCAGATTGTTGGCCTGTTCGCGGGATCCAGTTGCGATGCGTGACACCAATTGAGACACATGGTTCACCCCTTCGATGATATCATTCAGGGCCACGCCCGCTTTCCCAGCCAAGGCGCTGCCCTGGGTCACCTGCTCACTTGATCGCATGATCAATTCCTTGATTTCATTTGCGGAATCCGACGCGCGTTGGGCAAGTGCGCGCACCTCTGACGCGACAACCGCAAATCCCCGCCCCGCATCGCCGGCCCGTGCGGCCTCAACCCCGGCATTCAGAGCCAGCAAATTGGTCTGAAACGCAATATCGTCGATCACGCCGATGATGTCGGTGATTTGCTGGGAACTTTCCTCGATGCTTTTCATTGCCGAGACTGTCAGGCCGACAACCTCGCCGCCGGTTTCGGCCTGTCGTTTGTTTTCCGTAATGCGCCGGTCTGCGTCGGCCGCATGCTCTGCCGTTTGCTGGACGCTGGCGTTCAATTCTTCGATGGCGGCTGCCGATTCTTCCAATGTTGCCGCCTGCGATTCCGAGCGCTGCGATTGATCTGCGGCCACCTCTGAAATTTCACGGGAAGAATTTCGCACAGTTTCGGCAGTCACAGTCGCCGTTGCCAGGACATCATGCAAATTGTTCAGCAAGCTGTTGAAATTGCGACAGATTGCGAGGTGATCCTCATCAAGATCAGAAAACTCTGCTTCGTCAATCGGGCAGTCAACTTCGCCCTTGGCCAGCCGGGACAAATGTTCCGCCAGACGGTGAAACATTTTCTGCCGTTGATCCGCCTCTTTTTGACGGGCTTTGCGGTCCATATTCTCCCGGGACAGCGTGTCACGCAGCACCGACAATTCATCCGAGATTTTCCCGATCTCGTCCAGCCGGTCGTTCCCAGGGATTTCAACCTGATAATGCCCGCGACCAACGGCGCCCATGGCCCCACCAAGCGCAGCAAGTGGGCGTTGCACCATGCGATTGAAAACCAGGACAACAATGATAAGGCCAAAGAATGCGACCAGGGTGCTGAGAACGAGCGCGAAATTCGTTTTTTCGCGATACCCTGACAGCGCGACGTCGTAATCCCGTGCGATGGCGACCACACCCAAAAGGGTCGTGCCGTCGGAGGCAAAAATCGGCACGGCAGAGGCGAAACTGAATCCGCGTGCGCGGGTCTGTGCAGCGCCGCTTTCGCGCGCGGCTGCGGTGGCCTGGGTCAACAGGGACTGAAACTCCGGGTTGGCGATGGTTCTGGACGTATAGCTGGACAGGGCATCGCCGTCGGCATGTTCCACCGTGATCATTGCCAACCCCGGGTCTTTGTCGACAACAGGTTGATAGATCTGCGAAATCCGGCTTTCATCCTTGGCTTGCAACGGCGCACTCAGTTGCGCTGCAAGCAATTCCAGCAACAGGGCTTCGGATTTGGATTCGTGTTGAAGCCCGAGTTCACGTTCATTCCGGGCCACCTGAATGAAGATGACAGTGAAGACCACGACAAATCCCAACGCCATGACCGCCGCCATTTTGGTGCGGATTTTGAACGCCATGGGAAATTTGAGCCATCCTGGCACAGACCGGAATTTTGACTTGTCTCGTCTTGTCATCGTGATGGTCCGTTGGTGGCCTCAATGGATGGAACCAAATGTCTCAAGATCGTTTCCAATCGAGATCACCGAAACGAAACGGGCGTGGGCCGGTGAAAGCCAGCCAAGTAATTCGCCGGGTCTTGGCCAAGCGGGATTTTGGCCAATTGCGGGACGAATATTCTGTCATCGGGCAGGATCTTTGCGATCACCGTCCGGGCAATGCGCAAAAGGCAATTCTGAAACATGGGTGTCTTCCTGTTATGGCCATAATGATGTCAACATTCGGCCATAATGTTTAAGATCACCTGAAATTCAGAGCGTCAGAGAGCCGCTGATGTGGTTCGGATTTGATCTGCCTTGGCAGAGAGCATTGCCAGATTGATTTCAGTGGTCTGGTGAAAGGTTTCCAGACGTTCAATAATGCCTTCCAGGCCGCCGTCGGCGTTTTGAATGCGGCCACTTTCAACCCGGCACAGAAGTTTCACAACATTCAAGCCATTGATTCTATGACGTAATTGTCGGCAAATGTCGGGAATCCAGCGAGAGGCCAGTTTCGCTTCTGACGTGTAATCCTGGGTCGATTTTCGCAGTCTCTCAATCATGTCCGCCTGTATGGCACAGGCATTTTGCTCCGTTTGATCGGAATATTCCGCCAGCAATTCGATGATTTGTGATTGGAATCTGCCGTGCTGAACAGCTTTGCGCATGCGGCCCAGCGTACCTTTTTGCGGATCACGCAGACGTTCGACCAGCTGTTGCATTTCCGAAGCCATGATATCGTAATTCTGGGAAATCGTGCCAAGCGCGCCGCTGGCACCTTCGATCCGACCGGCCATGATCCGCATATTCACCGGTTCGCTGCGCACTTTGTTGAAATCGCGGCTGACTTGCTCCGAAAGCCTTTCGGCGGTGTTCAGAAGATCAATCAGCTCCGACAGGTGACCCACGTCGCTGTTGGGCGTTTGTCCCGCATGTGAACGTTTCTCGCATTCGGCTGCCAAGGCCTGATGCATGAATGAATCGTAATCCGCGAAACCGGCCTTGGCCAAACAGTTGACAAAATGGTCCGCGCTTTGCTGGGATGAAAGACCCTGGCTTTCCCGATCACACATGTCGCGGTACAGATCCCGGATCATTGCAAGATGGACGGTTTCCGGGCGCAGCCGCCACGACATGAACCCGTCGTCGGTTGCCATGGCTGCAGTAAAAGCCCAATAAAATCTGCTATTTGCCGCTTTGTATTTTACATAGGCACAGGCCGGATATCCGTCACACAACCTTTGCCAATACAGATGGTAAACCCCGCGCGGTGTATCCGAATGGCCAAGGGACCGGTGCTGGGTTCCCAAAAGCTGCGGAGCCGAAAGGCCGGAAATGGCGCACAATTGCGGTGATACATAGCGCAGGATTCCGCGGCCATCCGTTGCCGTGGTGAGGATCAGACCGGGCGGCACCATGATCTCGGAATCATCCGACGTGACGCCGGGGGCCGGATGCATGTCGGGCAATTCTGATAGGGGGGCAAGATGGTTCATTCCATGCGCTTTCCTGAGGTTCAAAACAAATCGACGTGGCCGGATGCTGGGTCTGGATCGGGATGCGGTTGCGGCAGGCCAAAAATGCGTTGGTAATGGCCGAGTTTCGCGACCTTCGCCAAAACCTCTGCGTTCAGGCTGACACCGGGGTCCGTCATGCGCGCAATGCTGAACAAGAGCGCCTTCAGGTCATCCAAGTGTTGGATAAGCCCATCAAATGTCTGTAGATTTTCAATGTCGCCCTGTGAGGTTTCAACAATGGTGCTGGCAAAAACCGTGTGTTCCAGATTTCGGGCAAAATCGGCGAGCTCTCCGACATCCCGTGCCAGGATCTCCAGCATCTCTTTCATCGACCTGTCAGTCATATCTGCGCTCCAATCACCACGTCAAAGCGGGCCGACAACGCGTTCGATACAGGCGCGGAGCTGGGTGGGTTGAAAGGGCTTTTTGATATAATTGTTCATGCCCAACCTCGCGCCATGGTCCAGGATTTCCTGTTCTGCGCGCCCGGTGATCAGAATGAACCCCGTCCGGGCAATGGGTTTGTGGTGGCGGATCGCCTCCAGCAGCTGCAACCCGTTCATCCGAGGCATGTTGAAATCCGAAATCACCAGATGGACCGGGCGAGAGGCCAGGCTGCGCCAGGCTATTTCGCCATCCGCTTCGGTGCGGACATTGCGCACGCCGATTTCTTCCAGTGATTGGGTGATCAACCCGCGACTGGTGGACATGTCATCCACCACAAGAACATGCAGCTTATCCTTCAAGCTCATGGCTTTTCTCCTTTTTTAGCGTCTGCTCCGGCCGGGATGGACCCGACCCTTTGCGGCGGAAAATGCCATTGCCGACTACGTGAAAATCGCCGGTGATCTCCTCTGGAATATGTTCCGAATGGCCGATGAAGATCGCACCACCCGGTGAAATACGGTCGCAAAGCCGGCGCCAAAGCCGCGCCTGAACCTGTTCGTCAAAATAGATCGCAACATTGCGACAAAAAATAACATCGAAATTGCCGGAAATCGGCCAGTCCGCTTTGAGGTTGAGATGGCGGAAGGCCACCAATGCACGTGGTCCGTCGCTGACGGACACCATGTTTCCTGTGTTGATGCGCGTGAAATAGGCCGTTGCCTGGGACGCGGGCAGGGGCCGCAATGCGGCGGCGGGATAGATCCCGTCGCGCGCCCGCGCCAGCGTGTGGCAGTCAATGTCCGTGGCCAGAATGCGCAGATCGCCGAGGGGATTTCGACCGCCTAGATCCAGACACTGGAAAGCCAGACCATATGCCTCTTCCCCTGAGGAACATCCGGCGGACCATATACGCACACGTCCGCCAACACGGGCCCGTGTGATCAGGTCCGGCAAAATCTGCGCCCTGAGATAGTCGAAATGATGGGCTTCGCGGTGAAACTGCGTAGTATTTGTGGTCAGCGCAGAGACAAATTTTTCGCGGGCGGCAAGGTTTTCCGGATTGCTGAGCAATTTGCAGAAGGCATCGATACTGGGAATCTTTGTGCCGCGCAGGCATCTTGCCAGTCTCGATGACACCATGGCGCTCTTGCCGACCGGAAGGTGAATGCCGCTCAGGTCATAAAGCAGGCGCGCAACCTGGCGATAGTTTTCATCGGAAATTTGGTCGTGCGGACCCTGATGATGGATCTTGAGGCTCATGCCACAGCGTCTTGGGCTTGTGGAAAGACCTGATGCACTTCCAGCAACCGCACCAGAGTTTCGTCAATCGTATAGACACCGCGGATATAGGCCTGGGTCCGGGTCGAAGACACATCCGGCGTGGGCAAAAGATCCCCCTCTTTCACCATGAGAATGTCAGATACCGCGTCGACAAGAAAACCGACGGTGCGGTCGTCGACACGGGCGATGATAATGACATGACGGGGGCCGGGATCGGTTCGCCCCAGGCCCAATCGCAGCGACAGATCCAGTACAGGAAGGACCGTGCCCCGCAGGTTCATCATCCCGATCACATAATCCGGCGCATGCGGCAGGATGGTGGTTCGGGTCCAACCGCGAATTTCCAGCACATGTGCGATGTCAAAACAAAACGCCTGATCGCCAATGGCAAAGGACACAATTTCCTGGCGGGTGGCGGTGGGCAAAACATGGGTTTCAGGCATGGTGGATCACCTCTGTCTGGTCCGGTTCCATGGCGGTGGTCGATAGGCCGCCGCCGGCGGACGCGATCATTTGGTCGGTGTCGACAATCAGGGCGATCTGGCCGTCGCCAAGGATCGTCGCGGCCGCAATCCCCGGAATCTGTTGATAATTCTGTTCCAGCCCTTTGATCACGACCTCGCGTTGATCAATCAACTCATCCACAGCAAGCGCCGTCCGCCGCCCGGAGTCGCCCTCTACCAGCAAAAGCGACAGCGTGTTCAGGTCGACCGGCGCCCGGCGATACCCAAGCGCCAGACCAAGATCGACAATCGGCACCAATTCCGTCCCCATTGTCAGAACCCGATCATCATCGCAGAAACGTTCAATGCGTCCCTGGCCGGGTTGCAGCATTTCGCGCAGGGCAAGCGTCGGAACCACCAGCGATTCCCCGGCAACCGTCACAACCATGCCTTCAAGCACCGCAAGCGTCAGCGGCAGCGAAATCGAGATCGCCGTTCCCTGACCCGGCTCTGAATGCAGGGTGACCCGGCCGCCGAGCGATTGAATTTCCGAGCGGACGACATCCATGCCAACCCCACGTCCAGACAGGTTCGACACTTTGGTCGCGGTGGAAAAGCCGGGCCGAAACAGGATGTTGTCGATATCGCTGTCGCTCAGGTCGTCCTCTGGCCGGACCAGCCCCTTGGCCTCGGCGATTTCGCGCACTTTTTGGCGATTGATGCCGGCACCGTCGTCGCGCAGGGTGATGACCACCCGCCCAGAGCGATGGGCGGCCTCAAGCGTGATGGTGCCACGGTCGTCCTTGCCCAGCGCGCGCCGGATGTCGGTGGTTTCAAGCCCGTGGTCAACCGCATTGCGCACCATATGGGTCAGCGGTTCGACCAACCTTTCGGTCACGGTTTTGTCGACCTCGGTGGCATCCCCCACGGTCACAAGTCGCGCGGATTTCCCTGCTTCGCGCGCTGTTTCGCGGACGGTGCGCGACATGCGCTGGAACAGGCTGCGCACCGGTTGCGCCCGGATGGCCATCACGCTTTCCTGGATGACGCCGGACAATTGTTTGAGCTGGCCCATCGCCTCTTCCACGGTTTTGGAGGCGGAATGCGGCAATTCCTTCATGGATTGCCGCAGCATGGATTCGCTGATGACCAATTCGCCGACAAGGTTGATCAACCGGTCGACCCGTTGCAGGTCGACCCGAATGGTGCTGGCGCGGGCGCTGTCTTTGCTGTGGGGGGGATTGCCGGGCAGGGCGTCGGGCAGTGGGGATGGATCGTTCGGGGGCGGGTCGTCTGATGACATCCTGTCGGTGAACAGCGCGCCATCCGTTGGCAACGGTGGTTCTGAGCGGCTCGACGACGACGATAGTGGCGCGAGCGGTGCAAATTCCAGCAACGGGGCAGACGCGGTCTGTTGCGGGGCGTCGGGCGTTGTGTGTTCCGTTATGACCAACGTGCACAGGCCTTCGACGAATTCGAACACCTCATGTATCGCGGCAAGATCCACGCCGTCATCCGGGGTGATGTCGAGATGCCAGACCAGCGTCGGAACCCGCCAATCGCCCACGCCCAGCGGTTCAAGACCGGCAATGTCGGCGCGCACCGTCAAATCGCCGAGATCCTCCAAAGCCCGGAACAACAGGGCCGGGTCGTGACCGTTGGCGTAAAGTTCGGACGTCGGTGCAAAGGACATATTTATCCCCGGCAAACCAGCAGCAACACCCGCCGCTGGTGCCGCCAGATCGGGTAGATCAGGCAGCGCCGCATTGCCCAATGGGTCAGGCTGGACGGGATCCGCAGGGTCGCCAATATCCGGCAGGTCGCCGAGGTCCAGCGGCCCCCCGAAATCCATCGCCAGTGGTACAAAATCCGGCTCTGGCGTGTTCACATCCATTGGCGATCCGCCGACAGATTGGCTCAGCAATTCCAGATCACTCAGGATCGAATCCGCAGTATCAACCGGCATCTCGGTGCCATTGCGCGCCGCATCGACCAGATCGCTCAGATGATCGCCGGCCGTGAACATCAGCGCCAGAGTGTCGGCCGTGACCTGTAACCGTTCCGCACGCAGATCATCCATAACGTTTTCAAATGCATGGGAAAACGCAACCAGGGCATCCAACCCAAAGGCGCCGGCACCGCCCTTTATCGAATGCACAGCCCGAAACATCGCATTTATCGTCTCGGCATCGCCGCTTGCGTCGTCCAGATCGTTCAGGCCCGAAGACAGGCTTTCCAGCAGGTCGTCACATTCCTGAAAGAAGAGATCGCGCAACTCGCTCATCCGCAAATCCCCTCAGATAACCAGCCGGTTGATGACGGAAATCAGCTTGTCCTCGTCAAAGGGTTTGACGATCCAGCCGGTGGCACCGGCGGCGCGTGCGCGTTGTTTCAATTGAATGCCGCTTTCCGTGGTCAGCACCAGAATGGGAACCGAGGCACCGGTTGTGCGGGCGCGGGCACCCGAGATGAAGCCAAACCCATCCAGCCGGGGCATATTGATGTCGGTGATCACCAGATCGGGCGCGCAGTGATCAAGCTTTTCCAGCCCATCCATCCCGTCTTCGGCCAATTCGACCTCAAACCCGGCGTCGGTCAATACGGATTGCAGCATATGGCGGATGGTGCGGGAATCATCGACGGCGAGGATCTTGTGGCTCATGCCAATGCCCCTTTGTCGAGGGGATCACCGGAAAACACCCCGGCGGCAATGCCCAGGGTGGCGAACCCCTGGCACAGACGATCAGACGGATCCGCCAGCACGAAATCCCCTGTGCTGCGGTGCCATTCGATCCGGGCGCGCAGCAAGAGTTCCGCCGCCATGCCGCCCAGAAACTGGACATCCTCAGCCTCAAGCACAAGATCGCGACCGCGCGCCGCGATGATGTCATCCTGTAATTTTTCACAAGCGGCAAGGTCCAGCCGCGCCGCCAATCTCACGGTGACAGGGCCGCTGGCCCCGGTGCTTGCAGTCATGTCGCCACGCCCCGATTTGCAATATTTTTTCCAATTGCCCTGATGCTAGGCGCGGGCGCTTAAGAAATCGTTTCGGATTTGCTATGTCGGGTGTCTGTGGCGGTAAAAGATGTGTTTTAATTTTAAATCAGCACCTTACGCAGGGAACTTACATCAAGGTAAAAAGCTTCCCTGTGTAAGGTATGGTCTGTTTTGGCCAATGGCCAAGATCAATGGATCAGCGATCCACCATTCACATCGACCTCGGACCCGGTGCAATAACTCGACAGATCCGACGCCAGGAACAGCGCGCAGCCCGCCACATCCACGGCGGTTCCCGCGCGTCCCATTGGAATGCCGGCCAGAACCTGTTCCTTCATGGCCGGGGTCAGCTTGCCGGCGGTGATGTCGGTGGCGATAAAGCCGGGGCAAATGGCGTTAGAGCGCACATTGTCCGGGGCCAATTCGCGTGCCATTGCCTTGGTCAAACCCAACACCCCGGCCTTGGCCGCCGAATAATGTGGCCCGCCAAAGATGCCACCGCCGCGTTGCGCCGACACCGACGACAGGTTGATGATACTTCCCGATTTCTGCGCCCGCATTGTCGGGATCACCGCCTGCGACATATAGAGCGTGCCGCGCAGGCTGACGTCGGTCACTGCGTCGTAATGATCTGCTTCGATCTCCATCAGTTTCAGCGGCTGGGTGATGCCGGCATTGTTCACCAGAATGTCGATCCGGCCAAACATATCGGTCAGGATCTGTACCGCCTGATCACAGGCTTTCTTTTGGGTGACATCACAGGGCAGGCCGACATGGCCATCGCCCGGCAGGTCCAGCGCCGCCGCAGCCGCGTGGTCGGCATCCAGATCAAGGATCGCAACACGGGCCCCATGTTCGGCGAATAATGTCGCTGTGGCCTTGCCCAAACCACGCGGGCTGGCCGCGCCGGTGATGATTGCGAATTTGCCGTCCAGAAGTCCCATGTCGCGTTCCTTTTCTTTGTTTTTTCTGTGGCTTACAGCCAGCTTTTGATTTGATCGGCCACCTTGGTGGTCGACAGCCCATACATGTCGTGCAGGGTCGGCAGGGCCCCGGCCTCCAGAAATTGGTCCGGTAGCGAGATCATGCGAAATTGCGGCGTGACCCCGGCCAGCAGCAGGGTTTTCGCCACGGCTTCGCCAAGCCCGCCGTTTTCGGTGTGGTTTTCCGCCGTCACCACCAGCCGCCCGGATTTCGCAGCCTCGGCCAGGATGGTGTCCACATCCAGCGGCTTGAGCGTCGGCACGTGCAGCACCGCGACATCGACGTTGTCGCGGGCCAGGATTTCGGCCGCATCCAACGCCCGCATCGTCATGATCCCGGACGAGATGACCAGCACATCACGCCCCTCGCGGATCATCTGGGCGCGGCCCAGCTTAAATTTGTAGCCCGGTTTGTGCCGGGTCAGCACATTTGGCACCTTGCCGCGCAACAGGCGGGCATAGACGGGGCCGTTGTGGGCGATGATCTCGGGCACCATGCCGGCCACATCCGCCGCATCACAGGGGTCGATCACCACCATGTTGGGCAGGCCGCGAAAGATCGCCAGATCCTCGGTGGCCTGATGCGACGGCCCGTATCCGGTGGTCAGACCGGGCAGGGCGCAGACCACTTTCACCGGCAGGTTTTCCTCGGCTATGGCCATGGCGATAAAGTCATAGGCCCGGCGTGACGCGAACACCGCATAGGTGGTGGCAAAGGGAATGAACCCTTCGCGCGCCATGCCAGAGGCCGCAGACATGAGCAATTGTTCGGCCATGCCCATCTGGTAAAACCGGTCCGGCATGGCGTTCGCAAAGACATGCATGTCGGTGTATTTCGACAGATCCGCTGACATCCCGACAATGCGGCCGTCTTGTTGTGCTGCCGCGACCAAGGCGTCGCCAAATGGCGCGGAGACCGTATCATATCCTTCTGCCGCCAGTGACGCGATCATTGCTGATGTGGCGACCTTTTGCTCTGCGACCTTGCGCGGTTCATATTTGCGGCGCATGGAATCCCGGGTCATTGTGGTTTCCCTTCTTCCAATGTGTTCAACGCCTTGGCCCATTCCTCCGGCGCGACGCGGACGAAATGCGCCATTTCGCGGGCCTCAAGGAAATCGACGCCTTTGCACATCTTGGTGTTGCAGATGATGACGCGCGGTTTGGGGTCGGGATGCAGGCGCGCCGCGTCAAACGCCGCGACCAGCGCGTCCAGATCATTGCCGTCGACCTCTTGCGCGAACCAGCCAAAGGCGGTCCATTTCGGCGCCTCTGCACCAACGGCCAGCGAATCGCGGGTCGGGCCATCGGCCTGTTGATTGTTGAAATCCACGATGCAGATCAGATTGTCCAAGCGCCATTGCGTGGCGGACATCACGGCCTCCCATGTGGATCCTTCACCCAATTCACCGTCAGACATCAGGTTATAGACAAACGCCGGATTGCCCTTGCGTTTCAGGCCCAGCGCCGCGCCAACCGCGATCCCCAGACCCTGACCCAGCGAGCCGCCCGTGATTTCCATGCCCGGCGTATAAGATGCCATGCCCGACATCGGCATGCGGCTGTCATCCATGCCATAGGTTTCCAATTCGTCCTCTGGCAAAACCCCGGCTTCGATCAGCGCAGCATAAAGCGCAATCGCGTAATGGCCGATCGAGAGATAGAACCTGTCGCGGCCTTCCCATTCCGGGTCTTCGGGGCGATGATCCAGCGCGTGGAAATAGGCGGTTGCCAACACATCCGCCACGCCCAGCGCCTGACCGATATACCCCTGGCCCTGCACCTCGCCCATCAACAGCGCCTTGCGCCGGATGTTCCAGGCGCGCATCGCCAGCGACATATTGGCCCGTTTGCCTGTTTGGCTTTGGTCGCGCATTGCACCCTCCCTTTGCGTGATATGGCGGTCTAGCACGCCGGGCCGGAGGCAGATTGTTCCAAAAATGCAAAACACCGTTAGAAAAACTAAACTACTTTGCGGCGCAAAAACCGGGTAGCAAGGGCGCAAACCCCTGAATACCTCGGAGAATTCACATGTCTCAGATGATCTTTGCCGACAGCCTGTCCCGTCTTGGAACGGAAAGCGCCTTCATGGTGTTGGCGCGGGCCCAAAAACTTGCAGCTGAGGGCAAGGACATCATCAACCTTGGCATTGGCCAGCCGGATTTTCAGACACCGGGCCATATTGTCGAGGCCGGGATCAAGGCGTTGCAGGACGGCCATCACGGATATACCCCCGCCAATGGCATTCCCGCCCTGCGCGAAGCGGTGGCCGCGGATCTGGAAAAACGTCACGGTGCGCAGGTCAATCCCGACAATGTGGTGGTGGTGCCGGGTGGCAAGCCGACCATGTTCTTTGCGGTGATGATGTTTGGTCAGGCGGGGACAGAGATCATGTATCCCAACCCCGGCTTTCCGATTTATGAATCGGTGATCAAATATTCCGGCGCGACCCCGGTGCCGATCCGCCTGCGAGAAGAAAACGGTTTTGCCTTTTCCGCTGACGAGGTGCTGGGCCAGATCACCGACAAGACCCGGTTGATCATCATCAATTCGCCCGCCAACCCCACCGGCGGCGTCACCCCGCGCGAAGAAATCGACAAGCTGGTCGCCGGGTTGATGGAACACCCGCATGTGGCGCTGATGTCGGACGAGATCTATTCCCAGATGCTCTATGGCGGGCGCGAACATGTCTCGTTGCTGCAATACCCGGAAATCCGCGACCGGCTGATCCTGTTGGATGGCTGGTCCAAGACCTATGCGATGACCGGCTGGCGGTTGGGTTTTGCGGTCTGGCCGGATGCGGCTGTCGACCACGTGACGCGGCTCTGTATCAATGATCATTCCTGTGTGAATGCCAGCGCTCAATACGCCGGTTTGGCGGCGCTGACCGGTCCGCAGGATGCGGTGCACGACATGGTTGCCCAGTTCGATGCCCGTCGCGAGGTCATTGTGCGTGAATTGAACAGCCTGCCGGGCGTGCGGTGCTCTGATCCCGGGGGGGCGTTCTATGCTTTCCCGAATATCGAGGGCACGGGCATGAATGCAACCGAAGCCCAGAACCTGTTTCTGGATCAGGCCGGGGTGGCGACGGTGGCCGGTACGTCCTTCGGGGCGATGGGCGAAGGCTATGTGCGGTTTTCCTACGCCAATTCCACCGAGAATATCCAAGAGGCCATCGCCCGCATCCGCAAGATCCTGTGATCAGATCCCGGTGACGCGGGCGAACCTGGCGCAAGGGGATGTGATCAGCTTTCCTTGCGCACGGGTTTGCCGGTCATCACCTCATAGGCTTTGACCACAGCGGAATCGTCCAGCTTGCCATGGCCCAGCCCGGATGCACCCAACAGCATCTGATGGGCTGCGGCACTAAGGGGCAGGGGCGCGGTGCATTCCTTGCCGGTTTGCAGCACAAGGCCGAGATCCTTGATAAAGATGTCGACCATCGACCGGGGGGTGTAATCGCCGTCCAGCATATGCGGCACCCGGTCTTTGAACATCCAGCTCATGCCGGCCGATCCCGATACGATGTCATAGAGCTTTTGCGCATCACATCCCGCCGCCGCGCCCAGCGCCATCAACTCGGCCGCCGCGACCAGATGCACGCCCGCCGCCAATTGGTGCACAACCTTATAGGTCGCGCCAAGGCCGGGTTCATCGCCCAGATGGTGCACCGTGCCGGCCATGGCCGCCAGCATCCGGTCGGCGGCTTCAAACGCGCTGGGGGACCCCGACGCCATCACCGACAACGTGCCGGCATCCGCGCCGACCTTGCCGCCCGACACCGGGGCATCCAGCATGTCATATCCCAGATCGCCCAGCTTTGCGGCGATGGCACGGGCTTCGGATGGGGCGACGGTGGAACACAGCATGACGGTCGCGCCGCTGGCAAGCTCTGCCGTGGCACCATTTTCGCCAAACAACACGTCTTCGGCCTGGGCTGCATTGACCACCATCAACACCAGAAGCTCGACCCCGCGCGCGGCCTCGGCAACACTGTCACAGGCAGTGCCACCAAATTCGGCAAAGGCATCGCGCGACGGCGCATAGATGTCATACCCTTTCAGCGCAATGCCCGCCGCCAGCGCGCTGCGGGCCATGCCCATTCCCATTGATCCAAGTCCGATAATGGCGGTGTCACTCATGTCATTCTCCCTGATTATTCGCTTTTGTCCGCCAAAATCGCGTTACGGATTGTATCGCGCAGTGCCACCAACATGACATGTGCCGATGCCGCGCCGGGATCGAGATGTCCGACCGACCTGTCCCCCAGTTTCTTGGACCGGCCTCTGCGGCTCTCTAATGTTTTGGTATGGTCGCGACCGGTCTTGGCGCCGTCAACCGCCGCATCCAGACAGGCACAAAGATCCGCACCCGCCGCCAGTGCCGCCTTGGCATCGTCAACCGCCGGGCCCCAGGCGTCGATCATTGTCTTGTCGCCGCGTGCCGCACCGCCACGTGCCAGAATGCCCTGCAACAGCCCCTCGATCCAGGCGACCATCGCCGCCGCGTCAAGGTTCAGTCGGTCGGTGACATTGGCACCGGCCTGTTGAAATGCGCTGGCATAAAGCGGCCCGGTCGAGGCCCCGACCGCATCCAGAAAGGTCTTGGCCATGGCGTTCGACAGTTCAGTGATCGTGGCATCATCGCTTTCTGCCAGCGTGCGGCGCACGGCGGTCCAGCCGATGTCCATCGTCACGCCATGATCGCCATCGCCAATCACGCCATCCAATTCCGAAAGCCAGTCGCGGTTGGCAGAAATCGCATCCGCCATCGCCAACATGGCCTGAACAAAGACCGCCGGGGTCACCGGTCCATCGGGGTTCAGATCCGCGCGGTCGATGTGCACGGTCTGTGTCGCCACTTGGGCGGACCTGCGGGTCAACCCGCCCCTTGGGGCCATCTCGCCCCCAAGGGTCAGCGCCAGCGTATGGCAGGGCGCATCCATCAACGCCTGCAACTCATCATCCAGTTTCATCAGCGATACCGACGCCCCGGCCATTTCCAGCGAGGTGGCATATTCCCCGACCCAGGTCTTGTGCACCTCGATCCCCAGATCGGCCAGCCGTTTCGCGACCCGGTTATTGACGATAAACAGCTCCAACTGTCCGGTCGCACCAAGGCCGTTCACCAGCACCGCCACCCGGTCCCCCCGCGCCAGCCCCAGATCCGCAAGGATCGGATCCAACAGCGCATCGGTCACGTCATCCGCCTGTCCCAGCTTTTCGCGCCGCATGCCCGGCTCGCCATGGATGCCCATGCCGATCTCCATCTCATCCGCGCCAATGTCGAAATTCAACTTGCCGGTCTGGGGCAGGGAGCAAGCGGTCAGCGCCACGCCCATGGTCCGGGTATTGGCCAGCGCATGGCGCGCTGCGGCCTCGCATCCAGCCAGATCGCGACCCTCTTCGGCGGCGGCCCCGGCCACTTTGAACACAAAGAAATTGCCAGCCACACCGCGCCGTTCGGCGGCCCGGTCCTTTGGCGCGCTGGCGACATCATCATTCACTGCAATGGAGCGCGCCGGGGTGCCGGCGGCCTCGCATTGTTCGGCGGCCATGTCGAAATTCATCACGTCGCCGGTGTAATTGCCATAAAGGAACATCACGCCGGCCCCGCCATCCACCGCGCGCACCGCATCCATGATATGTTCCGGGCTGGGCGAGGCAAAGACATTGCCCACCGCCGCCGCATCCAGCAATCCGCGCCCGACATAGCCGGAAAACAGCGGTTCATGCCCCGATCCGCCGCCGGTGATCAACCCGACCTTGCCATCGCGCGGACCGTTCACCGCCACCACGGCACGGCCAGTTGCGCCTTCGACCTTCAACAGATCGGGATGGGCGGCAACCATGCCGGCAATGGCCTGTGGGATGATGTCTTCGGGATCGTTGATCAGCTTTTTGGTGCGCATCTCGGTCATGTCATCTTCCCTTTATGAATTCGCGGGCGGCCACGACGGTCTGGTCAAGCCAGAGTGTTTCCTCGTCCCGGCGATCCTGTGGCAGCCAATGTTCCAGAATAACGCTCATGTCGGCCGGACACTGCGCCAGCTGATCCAGAATCCACGGGATTGGCGCGCGCCCCTGACCAAGCGGCACACCTTGAATATAGAACCCGACGCCATAGGTGTCGGGGGTGATCACATAATCCTTGAGGTGCAGGTTGATCGTATATGGCGCGAGCAGCTTTATGGTGTCTTCCGGCCATTCACCGGCACAGATCGAATTGGCCACATCCAGACATACACCCAGCGCCGGATGGTCGACCGTATCAATCAGCTCAACCATGCGGGGTGAGGGATAGTTGAAATGGTTTTCAATTGCGATCTTCATCCCCGCTGCCGCCGCATTGTCCAAAAGCGGGCGCAGTTGATCGGCAAGTTCGGGCACCGGCATATGGCTGTCAGCCTCGTCCAGTGCGACCCGCATGATTTTCGCATGCAAACGCTGACCAATGGTCAGGTAACGCCCGACTTCTTCGGCATTGAAACACTGGGTGCCCAATTCAAGAGCGATGCCTTTTGATTGCGCTTGGTCGAACAGGCGATGATGATCCGCCTCGGTCAATTGATCCAAAGGCATGTTGTCGGCATATTGCACAACCTTCAGCCCATAGTCCGCCGCGGCGTTCAATACATCAAAGGCGGTCATCGGGCTGTCGGGATGTTGATCCTTGATGCCAATTGCCCACCGAAAGGCATAGCTGCCCAATCCAAGTTCCATGTGACCTCCTCCTGTCGAACCAGCCGGGTCCATGGCCCGTGTGTTCTGTTTTTTGGCACCTTAGCCATTGCCGCCAGGCCGATAAACCGCGTTCCGCAGACGTGTTGTGAAGAAATTCTTTGCACCTGTGTTCGAATTCTACCTTGGGTCAAAGCTTGCTCTGGGGCGGGAAACCAACCAACCGGGATCTGATCCATCACCGATGGCAAAGATTGCTTTGGGTCGCATTTGATCGCGAATCCGAAACCCGTCGCACCCATTTTTTGCCTATGGGACGCCGGGCGTGTCGACATTGCGTCGCCAGCGCGCGCCGCCGCATTTTGCAACCGCTTGCAAACGCACGCTATTAATTTCTGTAAATTCAGAGTGAATATTCGTAAACTATACCATTGGTAATGTTTGCAGTTCGGTTCGTCAGTTATGCTAGGGTCTCAATTCAATTCAAAACTGCTCTTTGCAGTGCTGCCCTGTATCGGGGTCGCATCTTTGATCGAGTTCGGGCATCAAATCGAATTCCACTTGCCGATACCTTATTTATTGCTGATCGTCAGTGTGGTTTATGCTGGAAACCTGGGTGGACGTCTGGCCGGGCTTTGCGCGGGCGGCCTTGGGGCAATCCTGTTGCTGCATGCCTTTTTCATCGGTCAAGGACCGGCTCCGATGATGTCGTCACTCCTGCATACATTTGCGGCGATGACAGTCTTTATCGGGACTGGTTACGTTGTCGGGCGTACAACCGACCAGCGTGATTTTCATATCGCGCGCCGTCTGGAGACGCAGCGCAATGATCAAGAACAGCCGCTGATCCTGGCCAGTATGATTGCGAAAATGGGCTATTGTATCTGGGATGAAGAAAAGAACAGACCCTTGGTCGTATCCGAACAACACGCCCGCAACCACGGGGCGACGATTGCCGATTTCAAGGGCGATGTATCGGACAAGGGCGTGAAATTCCAAAACATCCATCCCGATGATCGGAATAAAGTCCGCAATTGGACATTGGATTTGCAGGACGGAAATCTGGTGACCACGGAATATCGGGTGCCCGTCGGCGAGACGATGAAATGGGTGCGTGCGGTTGCGCAACCCATTTTGGATGACGACGGCAATCTGACCCGCACGATAACCGCGTCGCTGGATGTGACCGAGCAAAAGATCGCCGAGCGGGTGTTCTCTGAATCGCAACGTCTGGATGCGGTGGGCCGGCTGACTGCGGGCATTGCGCATGATTTCAACAATATACTGACAGTGGTGTCGGGAAACCTCGAAATCGCCCTGCTGGCGGCCGAAGATCTGGGGCAACGGGAATTGCTGACCGCCGCTTTTGAGGCGTCAGATCGCGGGGCGAAGCTGTCCAAACATCTGCTGGCCTTCGGGCGCAACGCCGCGCCCAGCCCGGAGTTGTTGAATGTGAACAACGTGATCGACCGGATGGACGATCTTTTGCGCCGTACCATGCCAACCAATATCCAGATCGAAACCCGGCTTGAGGCAGACCTGCCAAAAATTGAAACCGATCGCACGCAATTGGAAAGCGCGATTTTGAATTTGGCGATCAATGCGCGCGATGCGATGCCCGATGGGGGTACGATTACCCTGGAAACCGACGTCCGTCAGGTTGGGCCGAACTTCGCGCTCAAGGGCAGTGCGACACTGGCGCCGGGCGAATATGTTGTGGTCTCCGTCCACGACAGTGGCACCGGGATCGCGGCGGATATGCTGGATAAGATCTGGGAACCATTCTACACCACCAAGCCAACCGACAAGGGCACGGGCCTTGGGTTGTCGATGGTCCATGGGTTCATGGCGCAATCCGGCGGCCAGACCCGGATTGTCAGCGAAGTCGGGCAGGGCGCCATTGTACATCTCTATTTTCCGCTGACCGCGTCGGCGGCCAGGGAAATTCGCGTATCGCCCCCCATTTTGCCACGGCCCGCCAACAGCGATCAGCGCACTGTGCTTCTGGTCGAAGATCCGCCAAATATGCAAAGCGCGCTGGCGCGCAGGATGTCGGGGCTTGGGATGAACATCGCGCTGGCCCGGGATGCACAGGAGGCGCTGCAGATCCTGCGCCAGTCCGACCGTTACATTGATCTGGTCGTCAGCGACATTCATGTCACCGATGCCCAGGAGGGCGATGATCTGGTTGATCAGATCAATCGCGAATTTCCTGATTTGAAAATACTTCTCATGACCCAGGGCGCGCCGCGCACCGATGGGGCCATTTTGGCAAAGACGACCAATGTCACGCAAATCACCCGACCGATCCGGCATAACGATCTGCCACAGACCATCAACAGAATTCTCTATGGTGCGGGGTCGCCACATACGCTGGCATAGCTGACACAGACAAAGAGGCCGCTGCCCGTCAGCGGGCAATCACGATGTCAGCGCAGAGACCGCCCAGCCGGTCAGATTTTCCCAATCGCAAAACCCCGCCATGCGCACGGGCAATATCGGTGGCAATCGCCAGACCCAGCCCCACACCCGGCGCGCGCGACTGATTGCGGGATTTGTCCAAGCGCACGAAGGCCCGCACCGCGGCGGCCCGCATATCCTCGGGTATTCCGGGGCCGTCATCTTCGACCCGAATGCGCAGCGATTTGTCGGTCAACCGGGCGCTGACCGCGCAATTGGTGCCATATCGTGTTGCGTTTTCGATCAAATTGTCGATGGCCCGGCGGATCGCCACCGGGCGCAACGCAATATGTCCATCGCCCTCGCAAGTGATCAGCGTGACCGGTTTCTCGGCCCGCTGTGCATCCTCGACCGCCTGCTGCACCAGGGCCATCGGATCGGTGGGCGTGGCTTCGCCGGCCTCGGCATTGCCGCGCACGAAATCAAGGAATTCGTCGAGCATACGTTCCATATCGCGAATATCGCGGTTGAGGTCGGCAACCTCGTCTTCGTCCTGCATCGCAAGGCCAAGCTTGAGCCGGGTCAAGGGCGTGCGCAGATCGTGGCTGACCCCGGACAACATCAATGTGCGCTGTTCGATCTGGCGTTCAATTCGGGCCCGCATATCCAAAAAGGCATGTCCCGCCGCCCGCACCTCGACCGCGCCGCCGGGGGAATATGGCACAACGCGCCCTCGGCCAAACGCCTCGGCGGCGCTGGCCAGCCGGGTGATCGGGCGCAATTGGTTGCGCATATAGATAAAGGCGATCGGCGTCATCAACAGCGAAAAGATCACCATATTGACAATCAACTGGTGCGGATTGCTGGCCGAAACGCCTTTTCGATCCAGGCGCAGTTCCAGCACCCCCTGCGGCAGATCCATATAGATCAAGGTATCGCGGTCATTGGGCAGGGAAATGGCAACGACCCCGTCCAGATCGTTGCGCAACTCACGGATCACCACCCGCCCGGACAAATCAAACCAGCGTCGCAAATCGCCGCCGGTGGCCGGCTTTCGCCACGCCAGAGAAAAGTCGAGCGGCAAGGCCAGAGGCATCATCGCGGCAAGCGCCGCGCGCGGGGTGTCATCCGCAGCGGGCTGTGACACAATCAGGCGAATCTCGTCTCGCACCGATCGGGTCAGCTGTTCGGTCACGCCCTGAAAATGCCGCTGAACAAAGATCACCGTAACCACAAGTTGCAGGGTGACAACCGGCAGAACCAGGATAAGCGCGGCACGGCCATAAAGGCTGCGGGGCATGTAACGTTTGAGCCAATGAAACGACATGGCCAAGGCTTAGCGGGTCTGCCCGCATCATAGAAGGAAAACCGGCATGGACAGCCGCGAAAAAGCCGCCGTTGCCGCAGGGACATCTGCCCGGACATCGCCCCAGACACCGACCCAGACACCCGTTCCGGCATCCGGTGGCGTTCCGTCGGATGCCGCGGCCCCATTGCCGGGCGCGCCGATTACGCTGGCACCGGGGCTTGTGCGCATTCTGGCGCCAAATGCGTCGCCGATGACCTATTGGGGCACGAATACCTATCTGTTGGGGCAGGGCGATCTTGCGGTGATTGATCCCGGTCCGAATGACCCGGGTCACCTGGAGGCGATTCTGGCTGCTGTGCCGGACGGGGCGCGGATCAGCCATATCATTGTCACCCACGCCCATCTTGACCATTCACCGCTGGCCCGACCGCTGGCAAATGCCTGCGGCGCGCCGGTGCTGGCCTTTGGCAAAGCGGACGCCGGGCGCAGTGCCGTCATGCAAAGGCTTGCGGCCAGTGGTTTTGCCGGCGGCGGCGAGGGGCTGGACCATGATTTCCGCCCGGATGAGAGTGTCGTCGACGGTCAGGTCATCGCTGGCGATGGCTGGGATCTGCGGGTGCATCATACGCCCGGTCATATGGGCAATCACATCTGTCTGGGCTGGGGGGATGCGCTGTTTTCCGGGGATCATGTGATGGGTTGGGCATCCTCGCTTGTGTCGCCCCCGGATGGTGATCTGAGCGATTTCATGGCGTCCTGCGTGGCGTTGCAGGCCCGCGAATGGCAGGTGTTTTTTCCGGGCCATGGCGCAGCGGTTCCCGATCCGATGGCGCGGCTGAACTGGCTGATCAACCACCGAAAAACCCGCGAAGCTGCAATCCTGCAGGCGCTGACCGATGGTCCGGCCGGTGCATCCGAACTCGCCGCGCGCCTCTATACCGACGTGCCAGCGGCGCTCTTGCCGGCGGCGGCCCGCAATGTCTTTGCTCACCTCATTGATCTCTATGGAAAAAACACAGTTGCGCCGGTCAAAGCCCTCGCATTTGACCAGTCTTTTCGCCTGATTTGACCCGACAGCAAATTTTTCTGCGGTTTTGTGACAAAAGGCTCTGGACGCCGGAATCCGCTGTTGTTATATCGCCCACATGTTCCGGCGTAGCTCAGCGGTAGAGCAGTTGACTGTTAATCAATTGGTCGTAGGTTCGATCCCTACCGCCGGAGCCAAAATCTCTTAACGAGATAATTGGCAAAAAGGCCGCTCGATAGAGCGGCCTTTGTCGTTTCTGAATGTATTCCATTTTGGCGCTATTGGATTCCGATATGCCGGGCCATCGCCGTTTTATGCATCCTCAAGCTGTTCGACGGAAACAGGACCAACCAACGGCAACGAACCAGGCAATTGCGCCGATTCCGAACATGGCTCCGGCGCTGTCGCCGAGGGCGGGAATCACGGTTGCAAGGCCGCTTATTCCGGTGATCAATCCAAGACCAATTGTGACCCGGCCCAGATTTTTGCCAATCAGACCTGTCATGCTGACAAGGCCCACCCAAACGGCCCCCGCGATTTCATTGCCGCCGCCAAGGCCCAGCTCCACCGTGTGCAGAATTTGCCAAAGCTCCGCCGCACGGACCGGATCAACCGGAAAGATATGAGCAGCGCGTTCGATCGCGACATTTGCGATCATACCGGCCCCAAGCACCAGTGCCGCCCAGATCAAGCCAAACGCGCGGCTGACGGCGGCCCACTCTGGTGCATCCTGGCTTTGACGCCGGTGCATCGCCTCGACAAGGACGGTCAGGGCAATGGCGTTCACAACATAGATCACCGTGTTCCAGGTGATCAAAAGCGTCGGTCGCGTGTCAATAAAGGCCACAACGGCGTGTGGATCGACATCAATTGATCCAAACCCCAAGGGCGCCAGGATCAGGACAAGAACAGCAATGCCAAACAGATAGCTGGCGGCACAGATCAGGGCGGCACAGCCGGCAACTCTTTGAAGGGTCATTCGGGATCTCCTTTTTGGTTCAGCTATCGGATGCGTCGGCCCGAAAATGCGCGGCCAGACGGTGGGTTCCGGTTGATGCGGCGGTCATGTTCATCGCCATCGCGGTCAGAAAGAACTGCGCCGGCCCGGCGATTCTGCGCGGCGCAATACGGGGCAGGATGGTCAGGGTCAGGCGGCGCAAAACGTCGGGCAGATGGGTGATCCGCGCCGGGGTGCCCAGGACCTCAAAACACAGCTCTGCAATCTCGTTGTGGGTGAATGTGTCTGGGCCGCCGACGTCACACCATGCCGCACCTTCGGCAATGGCGTCGAAACTTGCCGCCGCGAGGTCGGCACCGTGAATGGGGTTGATCCGTTGCGTGCCGGGGCCAAACAGCCAGACGCGCCCCGATCTGGCCATGGCCAGAAAATCAACCATGTCGGAAAAATACCCGGTGGGCGCAATGACCGTCGATTGCAGCGGCGCTTGCTGCAACTTTCGGACAAAGGCGCTTTTGGCGGCCACCAGCGGCACATGTTCCATGCGGTCGGCATTCAGAACATGGACAAAGGCAAAATGCGGCACCTTGCTGCGCACCGCTTCTTCCAACAGGTTCACATTGGCCTGATAATCAACGTCCCAATATCCGACCCCATCGGCCTGTCGGGTGATGCCAAGCGCGGAGACAACCAAATCAATGTCGGTCATGATCCCGTCAAGGGTTTCTGGCCAGGTTGCCTGTGCTTCGACTATGGCGTCCGCCTGAAGGTTGGTTGCGGCACTTTGTTTGCGCACCAATGCGGTCACATGCCAGCCCCGTTGCAAATATTCGGCACAAAGATGCCTGCCAAGATAGCCGGTCGCACCGGCGATCAAAACGCGTTTCATCTGCGGTCCTCCTTGGCCATCGAGATTTGCTGGCTGTAATCAGAAGCGGTGCCGCGCATCCCGTTGCGATTGCCTGGCTCTGGTCGGGGGGGATTGGTGTTGCGCGGCTTGTCCGAATTTGCGGGCAGCTCTGAACGAGCTGCCCCTTTGAAGAGTTCGTAAATCGCCCATAGCCGGGGCGGTCGGCGCAGAAGCATATGGGCCATTGCGATGCCTTTCTATCCGACAACACGGTGGCCGCGACCACGCATGCATTGCACAACTATTTCTTCCCGGCGTTCGCTGGCGTCACCGGCGCCGGCGGCCCCACCGGCCAATGCGCCAACAATCGCGCCGCCCCATGCGGTACCGTCTTCGTCGACCTCGCCCAACAGTGCACCGGCACCCGCGCCCAGGGCGGCAGCGCCAAGGGTCTCTCGATCCAGCTGCTTTTGGTTGCGGGCCAGGGACTGGCATTCGGCCAAATCCGCCCGATAGGCAGGTGTTTCGCCACCGTCCAGAATGGGCCGGTATTTCGCGCCACTATTCGCACAGCCAGCGGCAACCAATATCAGAGGAAGTATCGTCAGGTATTTCATATCTTTCGTCCTATTCAACAGTCAGGCCGGGCCAGCCCGTGGTGTTCACGGGCTGTGGTCCGGCGGTGTGTCGAACAGGTACAAAACCCATGTGGATGCCGCGACCGGACCGACCGGATAGAACGTCCGAACAAGCTGGATCGCACATGTTGCGAGGTTTTGTCATTTATATCAATGTGTTGATTGTGTCGGTGAAATTCACGCCGCCAGCCGATCCGGACCTGTCCGGGGGTTCTTTACGGCTTGTGGGTCCGGCGCCATTGGCTTGGGGTTTGATCGGTGATCTTCTTGAAGCTGGCGTTGAAGGTTGATTTGGCGTTGAAACCGACGATCTCGCTGATTTCGATCACGGATTTGTCGGTGCGGATCAACAGATCACAGGCATCGCGAATCCGGCCCTGATTGACATAATCATAAAAGGACATGCCGATCTTGGTATTCAACACCTCGGACAAATGTATCGGTGATACCGCCACTTCGGACGCCAGACTTTGCAGGTTCAAGGCATGATTGCGCCACAGCTGCCCCTCTGTCATTCGCTTTTCAAGCCGTGCGGCAAAGCGGGCGGCATCCTCGGGCCGCAGGCCGGACCGCGCGTATGATTTGTTGGTGTCTTTCTCGGGCGTCGGATCTTCGTTGTCCGGTGGGTCTTGTGTGATGATCTCTTGCGACCATTGCGGCAGTGGCGGCACAGCGCGCAACGCAAAGAGACCAAATGCACCGCTAAGCACCACATCATAGATCAGCGACGCAATGCCATCTCGGACCGAATTCCGCCCCAACAGCATTCCGATTTCATCGGCAATGACGGTCAGCGCAAGGATAAGAATGGTCGCAATCAGCCCGTTCAGCCAATGCAGATTCTTGCCCTCCAGATCCGAAAATACCGCGCGGATATTGCGTTGATGCGCGATCAGAAGGCGGACACAAATCCCGCCATATGTCGCCAAAAGAACAACCCAAAGCCCCCAGAACGCAGTGTTCCCGATCTGAATCAATTCCTGATGCCACGTTGAAAGGTTGGCAACGGCGCGCCCAATGCGCACATCACCCGGCAACGCCAGACTGGGCGCAAGAAAGAGCACCCCGGCGAGGAACGGCAGCAGATGAACCCAATCCCGTCGATCCAGCTTTGGGTCGGAACTGGTCAATGCCCGGACAAAAAAGTAGAGCGACACCAAAAATCCGGGGATCAGGACATCGTTCCAGCGAAAAAACATCGGCGGGGCGGAAAAGACATTCGAATAGGCAAAAGAATTGACCATGTCCGAGGTATTGGCGGTGAAAAAACCGATCATTGCCCAGATATGCATTTTGGACCCGGGGGTTTCCCGCAGGCGGAGCAACAGGCCAAGGATCACAAATATCGAAATTGCCAATGACGCCGCAACGCCCAAATGTTCCCAGTAGAGGTTCGTGTAAATCAACATCATGAATGGGCTACTCCGGCTGGCCAAAAGGAGGCCGGTGCTGAAATGGGTCAATTGAATGGCGCGTTTATTCGACACACGGTTGCAAAGAGCAACCTTTGGATTGCAATTTGGATGCCGGGATCGACCAAGCAATCGGACGGGCGGGCAGGGCGGCCCCCGGGTCTTGGATCGGTTGGTCGTGGCGGTGAATGTCCGCTCATGCAGGACCACCGGGAAAGCGCCGCGTATCAGACAGTGACACCCGTAACAGCGGACAATCTCGCGTCATGCACTGCGCGGGTGATGCAGGATCAGGTTGAAACCCTCATCCGCGGTGGGCGGTGCGAAATGTTTTGAAAATTGCCAGAACTGGTCTTCGGTCACGGCAAAGGGGTGTTCGCCGGCGGCATTGCGTTTTGCCAGCCGCACAAGACAGTCTTCGTCCGGCGTATCCAACACATGCATTTGATGGTCCGCCGTCGTCCCGGCCAGGATTTCACGCATCCAGCCCCGTTGCCCGACCGTGTTGGCGGGAAAATCCAGAACGATGCTTGTTCCAGCATTCAGCAGTGACACCAGATGCGGCGCCATGATGCTGCGCAGTTTGCCCGCGCAGCGCATGTAATCGGCCCCCGTTTGCATTTGCTCGCCAAACAGCGCGCCAAGCCATTCATCCTCCGCGACCAGAACGCCACCGTCGCGGACCAACTGATGTGCCAGCGTTGATTTGCCGGATGCGATTTTGCCGCAAAGCATATGAAGCGTTGAAGCCATTGTTCCTGTCCTTCTATGTCGTGATGTCCTGTAAAGCCCGCCGCGCCTGTCCCGGAGTGGTGCCGAACACCCGCTTGAAGGCGCGGTTGAAGGCGGGTTCGGATTGGTAGCCGAGGTCAGCGGCGATATTGGCAATCGGCTGCGCGGTTTCGCGCAAACTCCGCCGCGCAAGGTTCATGCGCCATTCCGCAAGATATTGCATCGCGGGCGTGCCAACGAGGGTGGTGAACCGCGCCGCAAAGGCAGAACGGGACATGCCCGCCACCTGAGCCAGAGTCTCGACCGACCAGACGGCCGCCGGATCGCGGTGAATGGCGACAATGGCCCGCCCGATCTGTGGGTCGCGCGCGGCCTTTAGCCAGCCCCGGTGTGCATCCGGCGATCGGGTCAGCCAGCGGCGTATGGCTTCGATCACCACGACATCGGCCAGCCGCGTGATGACGGTTTCCCCGCCGGGACGGAGCTCGCGGGCTTCGCGCGCAATGAATCGCAATGTGCCTTGCAGCCAACTTCCGGCGTCTTCTTCCCATGGGTCGATCTTCAGCACATCGGGCAGAAGCGCCATCAACATCGGGCTGGACGCATGATCAAGCCGGGCAAGCCCGTACATGATGCTGCACGCCGCGCCGCAGCCGCCGAATTCCACGGTTTCGTAAAGCTCTGTCACCTTGCGGATCGGCAGCTCTTCGAGCGTCATCAACGGGGCCTCCGGGTCGCTGTAAAGGTTGATCGGCGTGCCCTTGGTCATCAGCACAAGGTCGCCTTTCTGGATTTCGAACGGCGCATCATCACCGACCTTCAGCCAGGCCCGCCCGTCAATCACCACGGCAAAGCTCATGACCTCGGGAAAGCCGGGGATGGTGATGCCCCAGGGGGCGGTCAGCCGCGACTGGCAATAGAAGGTGCCGGTCAGTTTGAGCAGATGCAGGATCTCGCCCAGCGGATCACCAATGGGCTGGGCCAGACGCGCGGGGTTGGGAACATGTGGTTCTGTCATGGGGGGATTGTGGCCCGGGGAATGCGGGTCGTCCAGATTGTTTGGACGATCAGTCAAGAATATCGGACGCTCGGGAATGGTGCGTCCAGAAACCTTGGGCGAAAACAGGTCATCGAACGAAGGCTTCATCAAAACCCAAGGAGGTCCCAATGACCAACCAACCCATTCTCGTCCTCGGCGCCACTGGCAAGACCGGCGCGCGGATCGCTCAGCGGCTCGAAGCAAAGGGCCTGCCGGTGCGCCGTGGCTCTCGGGCGGCGACGATCCCCTTTGACTGGAACGCACCCGACACCTGGGGGCCTGTTCTGAGCGGCGTGTCGGCGGTTTATATTTCCTATTACCCCGATATCGCGGTGCCGGGCGCGGTGGACACCGTCGCGGCCTTCACCGAACAGGCCCGCGCCTCAGGTGTTGCCAAGATCGTGCTGTTGACGGGGCGTGGCGAATATCACGCCCAGCGCGCAGAAGAGGTGGTTCGCACCTCTGGCGTGCCGTTCACCATCGTCCGCGCGGCCTGGTTTGCCCAGAACTTCTCTGAAGGGGCGTTACATGCACCGGTGATGGCCGGCGTTCTGCCAATGCCCGGCGGCGAAGTGCAGGAACCGATTGCGGATGTGGACGACATCGCCGATGTCGCGGTGGCCGCCCTGAGTGAATCGGGCCATGACGGCGACACATACGAGGTCACAGGCCCGCGTTTGATGACATTTGCCGAGATGGCCGGAGTGCTTTCGGCGGCATCTGGTCGCCTGATCGCCCATATGCCCATCTCATTCGAGGACTTTCACGCCGCGTTGCTTGCATCACAGGGCGAAATGATTGCCGACGTTTTGACCGAGATCGCCCGCGAAACGCTGGACGGTCGCAATGCCGATCTTGGCGATGGTGTTCAACGTGCCCTTGGCCGTGCGCCGCGCGACTTTGCCACCTTTGCCAGAGATGCCGCCCGGTCCGGGGCCTGGGCCGACGCGGCCTGAACCCTGTCCCACGCTACAAAAAGGAAATTTCAATGTCTCTTTATCACAAACTTACCCTTGGTGCCGCCGGTTTGACCGCGCTTGGCATCGGTCTCGCCATCACCTTTGTGCCGCATGGGTTTTATGCCGGTTACGGCATCGTCCTTGGGTCCGACCCAACACGGCTGAGCGAATTGCGCGCCCCCGGCGCCAACCTTGCGGCCCTTGGCGCGGTGATCCTGACCGGCGCCCTACGTCCCGCTCTGACATATCTGTCAGCGATGCTTGGCACCCTGGTTTTTTTCGCGTTTGCTTTTGGTCGCTTGGTCAGCATCGCGCTGGACGGCTGGCCGAGTGAAAGCATCCTGACCGCCCTGGTGATCGAGCTGGGATTTGGCGCGCTATGCCTGTTCGGGTTGCGGCGGCAGAGACGGGCACCGCGCGCCGTGGCAATGTGATGACAAAGAGGTGGGGCATCGCAACGCGGCCTCACCTCCGCGACTGATGTGATGGCCGCACAGGTGTCATGACCCGCCAGCGGTTTCGCGAAATGGGTGCAGCAGGTCGATGATCAACGCCTTGACCCGATCGCGCACCATCGTATTTCGACCGGGCCGAGAGACCAGATACATGTCCGATCTGAACTGCGTCGGCAGTTCCAATTCGCGGTAAACCGTATTGGCCATTTGGATGATCTGGGCCGAGCGCGGCACAATCGCGAATCCCAAGCCCTGATTCACCAGACTGATCACCGCATGGGTTTGGCTGACGCTCAATTGCGTGTCCGGCATGATGCCGCTGGCATAAAACAACGCGTCCAAAGTTTCCTTCAGGAACCCGCCGCGATCCTTGGCAAAAGAGATATAGGGCGCATTGTCGAAGTCGGAAATCGACAGATCCACTTTTTTTGCCAGTGGATTGCTGCCCGGGATCGCCAGAACAAAGGGTTCGTTGACGACACGGGTACGCTCGATTTCACCGCGCGGGGTCTCCATCCGGGTCAGGCCCAGATCTATACGCCCAGAGCGTTGCGCTTCGATCACCTCATAGCCCATCATTTCGATCGGCGTCAGGGTGACATTGGGCATGGTTTCCGCCATTTTCTGGGCGATCATCGGTACAAACCGAAACGCCGCAGAGGGCACAAATCCCAAAGCCACGCTGCCGGTTTCGCCACGTTCTGCCTGACGTGCGTTCAGCACAGCCTGTTCAGAACGTTGGATAATATCAATCGCACTTTGATAGAAACTTTCCCCGGCCGAGGTCAGCCTGACATGTCGGTTGCTGCGTTCCAACAGCGTCAGGTTCACCCGGTCCTCCAGAATCTTGATCTGGCGCGACAGGGGGGGCTGCGTCATGTTCAAACGGTCGGCGGCGCGGCGAAAACTCAGCTCTTCTGCCACCGCCACAAAGCACCTCATCTGGAAATATTCGAACGGTCCCTGCGCCATAATGCTCCCCTTGAATGGTGACGTGGTTTTAGTGGTCGATACAAATAGTGTATCACAGCAATCCAAATTTGGAATTTACAAAACGGCGAACATTCCCATTTTGAAGGCGTGGCACCGATGGAACACAAGCGCGTCAAAAACGCGGGTTGCACCGGGATCACGTCAAACCGGGAGGATAAAATGACTAGGAAAACGCATTTGATCGCGGCGACGGCAATGGCATCGACCATCGCGTTCGCAAGCCACGCTCAGGACAATTCGGTGACCATCGTATTGTCGGAAGAGCTGGAAATCGTCGAACCCTGTTCGTCCACCAAATCCAATGTGGGCCGGGTTCTGTTTCAGAATATTTCCGAAACCGTAACCGAAATGAACCCCGCCACCGGGCTTCAGCCGCGTCTCGCCAAAAGCTGGGAGGACATGGGCAACGGCACCTGGCGTTTTCATCTGCGCGATGGCGTGACCTTTAGCGATGGCACCGCGATGGAGGCCGACGACGTGGCGCATTCGCTGGTTCGGATGAAGTCCCCGGATATTGCCTGTGAAATCGGCGCCAAATTCTTTGGTGGCATCGACATCACATCGAACATCGTGGACGCCCATACGCTGGATGTCACGGCCGATCCGGCCCAACCGATTTTGCCAATGTTGATGTCGACGGTCACGGTCACCCCGGCGGAAACACCGTTGGACAGTTTCGTCGATCACCCCATTGGCACCGGGCCATATACGTTTGATGAATATGCCCGCGGGCAGCACATCAAACTTGGCGCCAATCCAAATTACTGGGGCGATCAGCCCGCTGTGCAATCGGCCACTTATGTGTTCCGCGGCGACAGCGCGGTGCGGTCTGCCATGGTTGCCGCAGGCGAGGCGGACATCGCCCCCAATATCGCTCTGCAGGATGCCAGCGATCCGGGCATGGATTTCTCTTATCCGAATTCGGAAACGGTTTTCCTGCGGATTGAACATGCCCAGGCGCCGCTGAATGACGTTCGGGTGCGCGAGGCGCTGAACCTGGCGATTGACCGCGAGGCCTTTGTCGGCACGATCCTGGCCAATGGCACCTTGCTGGCAACCGGCATCACACCCCCGTCGACCATCGGCTATGACCATGATCTGACGCCTTATGCCTATGACCCGGAACGGGCGCGCGCGTTGCTGGCAGAGGCCAAGGCAGACGGCGTTCCGGTTGATGCCGAGATCACGCTGATCGGGCGGCTCAACAACTTTGCCAATGTTCTGGAAACCATGGAGGCGATGCTGGCGATGTACCAGGACGTCGGTTTCAACATGAAGCTGGAAATGGTCGAAGTTGCGGAATGGCTGGAACGCTATGCCAAACCCTTCCCGGAAAATCGCGGGCCTGAATTGATCGAAGCGCAGCACGACAATGCCAATGGCGATCCGGTGTTTTCGATGTACTTCAAATATCACTCGGACGGCCAACAATCCGGCATTACCGACCCCAAGGTTGATGCAATGATTGCCGATGCCACGGCGGCGACCGGCGACGAACGCGCAGCCAAGTGGAAAGCGCTGTTCAGCTATCTGCATGAAGAGATCATTGCCGATGTCATGTTGTTCCACATGGTCGGGTTCAGCCGGGTGAACCCGCGTTTGGATTTTGCGCCCAGCATTCGCACCAACAGCGAACTGCAACTGTCGCAGATCAAGTTCAAGTAACGTGACCCTGGCGGCGGGCCGGTCCAATGGCCTGCCGCCAACAAAACTCAAAGGTCTGCCACTATGATGAAGTTCCTGGGACGGCGCGCAGTTGCGAGTGCCATTTCTCTTGTTGGTTTGATGTTGCTGGTGTTTTTCCTGAGCCGGCTTACGGGCGATCCCACCGGGCTTTACCTGCCGTTGGATGCGTCAGAGGAAAGCCGAAATCAGTTCCGCGAGATTCATGGTTTGAACGACCCGCTGTTCGTTCAGTTCCTCAGCTATATGGCGGATCTGGTCCGGCTTGATTTCGGCGATTCAATTCGCCGCTCTGAACCGGCGATTGATGTGGTCTTGCGTGGATTTGCCTGGACCCTGCAACTGGCGGTGATCACCATGTCGTTGGTGGTGGTTTTTGCCATCATCCTTGGGTCGCTGGCGGCGTTTCATGTGGGCGGCGTGTTTGACCGGCTTGCGACGTTCTTTTCATTGATCGGATCAAGCGCGCCGGATTTCTGGATTGCCATTGTTGCCATTGTGATCTTTTCGGTCAATCTGGGGTGGTTTCCGACCTCTGGCACCGGCACGGTCTGGCATTGGGTGATGCCGATTTCGGTTCTGTTCATCCGGCCCTTTGGTCTTATCCTGCAGATCGTTCGTGGCTCGATGATCACGGCGTTGGGATCGGCCTATGTCAAAACCGCCCGTGCCAAGGGGGTTGGCAACCGGCCAATCATCTTTGTCCATGCGCTGCGCAACGCGCTTTTGCCGGTGATTACGGTGATTGGCGACCAGGCGGCGGCGCTGTTGAACGGGGCGGTTGTGATTGAATCGATCTTCGGCTTTCCCGGAATTGGCAAGCTTATGATCGACTCTATCCTGCAACGTGACTTCACCGTTGTCATGGCCGCGATCATGGTCACGGCACTGGCGATCTTCCTCATGAACCTTGTGATCGACATTCTTTATTCGATCCTCGATCCCCGCATCAGGTATTGACCCATGGCACAGACTGACCTTTCGTCTTCCGACATTCCCGCCGCACCCAATCCACTGGTTCAGACCCTGCGGATGCTCTGGGCCGATAAATTCGCCTTTGTCTCGGTGATTTTTCTGCTTCTGATCCTGTTCTGCGCCGCTTTCGGCCCGATGCTGCTGGAAGATGTTGCAACCAAACAAAACCTGCGTGGCCGCAATGCGCCGCCGTTCGATTTCTCGAAAAACTGGGTCTATTGGCTTGGCGGTGATGCGCTGGGCCGGCCTTTGCTGGCGCGGATCGTCGTGGCGTCACAGAACACGATTTTTGTCGCGGCGGGCGCTGTTTTCTTTTCGCTGGCGATTGGCACCGCGCTGGGCCTGATCGCGGGCTACACCACCAGAACCTGGAGCCAGGTGATCATGCGGCTGGCCGATATCATCATGTCGTTTCCATCGCTTCTGTTGGCCGTGATCGTGTTGTTCATGCTGGAAAGTTCGGTGTTCAATCTGGTGGTGGTTCTGGCGATCACCCGCATTCCGGTCTATCTGCGGACCGCCCGCGCCGAAACGCTTGAGGTGCGCGAACGGATGTTTGTTCAGGCCGCCCGCGTCATGGGCGCGTCGACCAAGCGGATCATTTTCCGCCACATCCTGCCGGTGGTGTTTCCGACGCTGATCACCATTGCGACGCTGGATTTTGCCTTTGTCATGCTGGCGGAATCCTCGCTTTCGTTTCTTGGCATCGGCATCCAGCCGCCTGAAATCACCTGGGGGCTGATGGTGGCGCAGGGGCGGCCCTATCTGACAACGGCCTGGTGGCTGTCGTTCTGGCCGGGGCTGGTGATCATCCTGACCACGCTGTCGCTCAATCTTGTGTCGCATTGGATGCGCACCGCGCTTGATCCGGCACAACGCTGGCGGTTGGAAAATGTGAGGAAGAAAAATGGATAATCGTCTTCTTTCGGTCAAAAACCTGTCGGTGGATTTCCACACCTCGCATGGCACGGTGCATGCGGTCCGCGATGTCAGCTGGCATCTGGACCGGGGCGAAACGCTGGCCATTCTGGGGGAATCCGGGTCGGGGAAATCTGTGTCGGCTTCGGCGATCCTGAACTTGATCGACATGCCACCGGGGGAGATCACCCAGGGCGAGATCCTGTTCGAGGGCAGGGACGTGCTGACGATGTCATCCGAGGATCGGCGCAATCTGAACGGCCATCGGATTGCGATGATCTTTCAGGATCCGCTCAGCCATTTGAACCCGGTCTACACCGTGGGATTTCAAATTGCCGAGGCCATGACCGCCCATGGCATCGACAAGGCCGAGGCCCGCAGCCGCACCATTTCCCTGATGCAGCGGGTGGGCATTCCAGAGCCGGACACCAAGGTGGATGCCTATCCGCACCAATTCTCTGGCGGGCAGCGCCAGCGGATCATGATTGCCATGGCCCTGGCATTGAAACCCGACATTCTGATTGCGGATGAGCCGACCACCGCATTGGACGTCACGGTTCAGGCCCAGATCCTGGCGCTGCTCAAGGAGTTGCAGCAGGAAACCGGCATGGGGCTGTTGTTGATCACCCATGATCTGGGTGTGGTGGCCGAAGTGGCGGACCGCGTTGTGGTGATGAACGCGGGCCAGATCGTGGAAACCGGCACCGCGGCCGAGGTCTATCACAGGCCGACCCATCCCTATACCAAAAAGCTGATTGCCGCGATCCCCGGCGATGGCGCAATGGCAGAGCCGCTGGACAGCGCCACCAAACCGATCCTGGATATCACGGGGCTGACCAAACACTATGGGTCTTTTGTGGCGCTGGATGCTGCCAACCTGACGGTGTTGCCGGGGGAATCCGTGGCCATTGTCGGCGAATCCGGTTCGGGGAAATCCACGTTGGCAAAAACCGTTTTGCGTCTGGAAGAAGCCACAAGCGGCAGCGCCCTGTTCGAAGGGCGTGATCTGGTCAGCATGAATGACAAAGAGCTGTTCAACCTGCGACGCGACATTCAGATGGTGTTTCAGGATCCGACCCAATCCCTGAACCCGCGCATGTCGATCTTTGACATCATTACCGAGGCTTTTGTGATCCACCCCGAGATCCTCGACAAGGCTCAGTGGAAATCGCGGGTCTGTGCGTTGTTGGAACAGGTCGGGCTGAAGGCGGATCATATGTATCGCTACCCGCATCAGTTTTCCGGCGGCCAGCGTCAACGGATTGCGATTGCCCGCGCCTTGGCGTTGGAACCAAAGCTGATTGTCTGTGACGAAGCGGTTTCCGCATTGGATGTCTCGATCCAGGCGCAGGTCCTGTCGCTGTTGACCGGATTGCAGGACGAACTGGGGTTAAGTTACCTCTTTATCGCCCATGATCTGCCTTTGGTGCGGGATTTTGCCCATCGCGTGATTGTCATGCAGGCGGGCAAGATTGTCGAACAAGGTCCGGTTGCCCAGATATTTGACGCCCCGCAACAGGAATACACCCGCAATCTGATTGCCGCCAGCCTGTCGCCGAACCCCGATATTCAGGCAGAAAGACGCGCGGCGGCACGACAGCTGCACGGGGTCGACGCATGACATCCACCATTGCCACTGTTGCCAGCTGGCCCCCATCACCCGAGACTGACCGGATACCAAGGACCGCCAAATGACCAAAACGCTCGCCTACTTTCGCTGGCCATTTCTGTTCACCGCAATAGGTTTGGCCCTGGCCTTTTGGCTGGGCTATCACACCACCGGCACCTTTGCCGGCGGGCTGTCGTTCTTCTTTCTTGGGTCGATCCTGGCGGTTCTGGAAATCTCGCTCAGTTTCGATAACGCCATCGTCAATGCCAACATCCTGAAAACAATGGATGAAAAATGGCAACATCGGTTCCTGACCTGGGGGATTGTGATTGCCGTCTTTGGCATGCGCATCGTGTTCCCGCTGGCGGTTGTGGCCATCGCAGCCAAGATCGGCCCGGTGTCCGCGATGATCCTGGCCGCCACCGATCCATTGCAATACGCCCATATCATGGAAGAGGCCCATATCGGGATTTCCGCCTTTGGCGGCACCTTTCTGATGATGGTGGCGCTGACCTTTTTCTTTGACCAATCGAAAGAGGTGGATTGGATTCGGCTGATCGAATGCCGGCTGCGCAGCTGGGCCTCTATTCGTGGCTTGGAAATTGCCTTTGTTCTGACTGCCGCGCTGTTGTTGTCAGCCGCATTGCCCGACGAAGACAGCGCCACATTTCTTTTCGCAGCCGTCTTTGGCATGGTGACTTTTCTGGCGGTGGAACTGGTGGCGCATATTCTCGACTCGCAGAAAGAGGCGCAAACCATGGCCGCCAAAGGGGGATTTGGCGCGTTTCTGTATCTGGAAATTCTGGATGCCAGTTTCTCTTTCGACGGCGTGATTGGCGCATTTGCCCTGACCCAGAATCTGTTTCTGATTGCAATCGGGCTGGGAATTGGGGCGTTTTATGTCCGCTCCATGACCATCATGCTGGTCGAACGCGAAACCCTGTCGGAATTCCGTTATCTGGAGCATGGCGCATTTTATTCGGTGCTGGCATTGTCGATGATCATGTACGCACAATCGCTTTGGCATGTGCCAGAGCTATTCACCGGGTTGATTGGCGCCAGCTTGATTGGCCTGTCCCTGTATTCTTCGATCCGCCACAACAAAGCAAATCTTTCGGCCTGACCACACGGGTCGCTGACACCCACAACAGACAATAAAAAAGGAACGCCGATGTCCGAGTATGAGTTTTCAACCGAAACGCGAGAGCGCCTTGAAACGGTGTCCGTTGCCACATTGGCCACAGCCCTGTACAAGCGCGGATTGCGCAATCAGGTGATCCAGGATGTGCGCCCCGTGGGACGCAAAGGGTTCAATATGGTCGGGCCGGCCTTTACCCTTCGCTACATGCCCGCCCGAGAAGATCGCAACCAACTGGTGGAATTCCGCAATCCGGAACATCCGCAGCGGCATGCGGTCGAAACCTGCCCGCCGGGGCATGTGATGGTGATGGACAGCCGCAAAAGCGCCACGGCGGCATCGGCCGGCGACATTCTGGTCACCCGGTTGATGATGCGCGGCGTGGCGGGGGTGGTTACCGATGGCGGATTTCGTGATGCGATGAATATCGCCGAATTGGACATGCCGACCTATCACAACCGGCCCTCCAGCCCGACCAATCTGACCACAAACGAGGCGATTGATATCAATGTGCCGATCGGCTGTGGCGACGCACCGGTGTTTCCCGGTGATATTGTGGTGGGCGATGATGATAGCGTCATTGTGATCCCGGCGCATCTGGCCGAGGAGGTTGCGCTGGAGGCGGTTGAAATGACGGTGTTCGAGGATTTCGTGCTGAGCCAGGTCAAGGGCGGCGCCGGGATCATCGGGCTCTATCCCGCTACTCAGGATGCCACGCTGGAGGCATTTGCAAAATGGCGCGCCGAGCAGGGGCGATAGACCCACACTAAAGGGGAAGGGGGATTGCCCCCCTTGCGACTTGCCTCACTATGGCAAGTCGCTCCGGGCGTTTCTATTCCGCCTCGACCTTGATGCAGGCGACATCAGACGGACCAATGCGGCGCATCTCCGGGCGGGCCGCGCCACATTGGGACGAGGCCATGACGCAGCGGCTTTGAAAGAAACAGCCCGACGGAAGTTTGAGCGGACTGGGCAAATCGCCTTCCAGGATCTGCGGAATGACGCGCACATCCGGGTCCGGCACCGGCACCGCCGACAACAGCGCCTTGGTATAGGGATGGTGCGGTGCGCCAACGACATCGCGCGCGGGACCATGTTCCATCATCCCGCCCAGATACATCACCAGAACATCATTCGAAATATGGCGCACGATCCCGATGTCATGCGCCACAAAAATCAGCGTCAGATCCATCTCGCGTTGCAGATCGCGCAGCAGATTGATCACCTGGGCCTGAATTGACACATCCAGCGCCGACACCGGTTCATCACACAGGATCAGCGACGGTTCCGCCGCCAGCGCGCGGGCAATCCCGATCCGCTGGCATTGGCCGCCGGAAAACTCATGCGGATAGCGGTTGGCGCTGCGTTCGGCGATCCCGACCCGGTCCAGAAGCTCGCGCACGTTCTGGCGGCGTTCCTTGGCCGACCGGTCGGGAAAGAAGGTGCGGATCGGCTCTTCTACGGTTTGGTGGATCGTCATGCGCGGGTTGAGCGAGGCAACCGGATCCTGAAAGATCATCTGAACCGAGCGCCGCAAATCCAGCACATCCTGCCGCGAGGTGTAATCGACAGCTTTGCCAGCAAGCGTGACCGTGCCACGCACCGGTGGCGACAACCCGGCAATCGCCCGGATCAGGGTGGATTTTCCGCAGCCGGATTCGCCGACAATGCCCAGCGTCTTGCCCGGCATAAGATCAAAGGACACACCATTGACCGCATTCACCTTGTCCGGGGTTTGCCACGGCCAGGTGGCGGAATTGGTCATGGTGAATTCCACCGCCAGATCGCGGACCGACAAAAGGGGGTGCTGGCTCATGTCAGATCCTCCACCGGGCGGATACAGGCGCGTTGGCGTGCGCCCCCGGTCAGTTCCGGCACGCCTTTGTGACAGGCTTCCACCACATCCACACAGCGCGGGGCAAACGGACAGCCCGACAGCGCCAGCATCTGGTTGGGCGGCTGGCCGGGGATCGCCACAAGGTCGGCGTCTTCGTCATGCACATTCGGCACCGCCCGCAACAGCCCGCGGGTATAGGGATGGCCCGGCGCCGCAAACAGCCCACGGGTGTCGGCGCGTTCCATCACACGGCCCGAATACAGCACCAGCGTGTTTTCGCAGGTCCCGGCAACAACCCCCAGATCATGGGTAATCAGAAGGATTGCGGTCCCCATATCGCGGCGGATGTCATCCAGAAGCCGCATGATCTGCGCCTGAACGGTCACGTCCAGCGCGGTTGTCGGCTCATCCGCAAGGATCAGTTTCGGATTGCACAACAGCGCCATGGCAATCACGATCCGCTGGCGCATCCCGCCGGAAAACTCATGCGGATAGGCGCGCAGACGGTTTTTGGCATCCGGGATTTGCACCGCATCCATCGCCGCCAACACACGCTTGCGCGCGGCATCGCCCTTCAGACCCTCATGCAGTTCCAAACTCTCGTTCAACTGACGTTCAACCGTCATGTAGGGGTTCAGCGACGACATCGGATCCTGAAAGATCATCGCGATTTCCTTGGCGCGGATCTTGTTCAATTGCGGCTGTGACAGCGCCAGAAGATCCTGACCGCCGTAAGCGATCTTGCCGGATGCTTTGGCGTTTGAGGCCAGGAGCCCAAGGATCGACAGGGCGATCTGGGATTTGCCCGACCCGGATTCCCCGACAAGCGCCACGGTTTCACCCGCCGCGATGTCGAAGGACACATCATTCACCGCGCGCACAAATCCATCCGGCGTGTGGAACCCGATCGACAGGTTTTCTACGGATAATAGCGTCATGAGCGTTCCTTCGGATCCAGCGCATCCCGCAAGCCATCACCGATATAATAGAGTGAAATCTGATTGACCGCGAAAAAGGCCGCCGGGAACAGCAATTGCCATAACGCGCCATAGGTCATGGTGCGGGCGCCTTCGGAAATCAACGCGCCCCAGCTGGTCGATGGTTCCTGAATGCCAACGCCCAGAAAGGACACAAGGCTTTCCATCATGATGGCGTCGGGAATGGTGATGGAGGTATAGATCACGATCACCCACAGCATGTTCGGCATGATGTGGCGCAGGATGATCTTGGCATCCGACAGGCCCAACATGCGGGCCGCATCCACAAATTCACGGTTTTTCAAGGTCATCACCTGACCGCGCGTGATCAACAGCCCCGCAGGCCAGTTGATGATCACCATGACAATGATCATCTGCGACACCGACCGGCCAAAGAACGCCTGCCAGACCACGAAAAAGATGATGTAGGGGATCGACAGGGTGATGTTATAGGCGCCCATGATGATCTGATCTGTTCGCCCGCCGTAATACCCGGCAAGCGCGCCAAAGAAAGAGCCGATCATCACCGCGACAACCCCGGCGATAAAGCCGACCATCAACGACACCCGCGTGCCCTGAACCACCCGCGCATAAAGATCACGGCCCAACTCATCGACCCCAAACCAATGGCCATTGGACAGGCTCGGCCCGCCTTCTTCGTTGACTTTGCCAAGCAACGACCAGTCAATTTCCTCGATACTGTAGCGCGCGAATAACCCGCCAAAGATGGCAAACAGGGCAATGCAGCACAGAAACCCCACCGCGACCACCGCCATGCGGTTGCGGAAAAACCGCCGGCGCGCATCGGACCAGAAAGAGCGATTATTGATCATCTCTTCGGCGGCGGCGGTCTGGTACTCTGCGCTTTTCATGGCTTTTGGCGCGATCATTTCATGCCACTCCGCACTTTGGGATCAATGACCGCATAGGCCAGATCAACACATAAATTCAGTATGAAAGTCAGCACGCTATAAAGGATAGCTAACCCAAGGATCACGGAATAGTCGCGGGTGTAAGCGGCATCAATGAACTTCTGTCCGATGCCACCGGTCGAAAAGAACACGTCGATAAAGACCGATCCGGTGATCATGTAGACGAACACCGGCGACATATAGGCAATGACCGGCAAAAGCGTCGGTTTCAATGCGTGGCGGATCAGGATTGTCCGCTCCGGCAACCCCTTGGCGCGGGCGGTGCGGATATAGGGCGCGCTCATGACTTCGAGCAGCGATGACCGGGTGATCCGGGCTACATTGGCCAGATAGGACGTGCCCAGCGCCACCGCCGGCATGATGACATACGACCAATGACCGCCATTCCAGCCGCCCCCCGGCAGCCACCCCAACGCCAGCGTGAAGGTCAGCACCATGATCGGGGCAAGGACGAAATTCGGGAAAATCTGGCTGAAAATCGCCAGCCCGGTCATGACGTAATCCCAGGTGCTGTTATGGCGCAGCGCCGCAATCAGACCAAGCGGAATGCCCATCACCAGCACGAACACCGCAGACCAGAAACCATAGGTCAGCGTGACAGGAAAACCCGAGGCGATCAGATCGTTCACGTCACGATCGCGCTGCGCGAAACTGGGGCCGAAATCGAAATGCAAAATGATGTTTTTCAGATAGGTCCAAAGCTGCACGTACAACGGCTGATCCAGCCCGTATCGTTCCAGCACATTGGCCATGATCGCCGGCGGAAGGGGGCGTTCGGATGTGAACGGGCCACCCGGCGCCAGGCGCATCAAAAAGAAACACGCGACAATCAACAAAAGGATCGTCGGCACGACCGCCAGGGTGCGGCGCAGCGAATATTTTAGCATGGGTTACCTATCGAACCCTGCCGCCCCTTGACGGGCAGCAGGGTCTTTGGTTGGCAAAGGAATGCGGATTATTCAGCGACCTTGTAGAGGTCTTTGGAATAATATTTCTGCATCACGTTATCGATGGGCCAACCTTCGACATTGTCCTTCAACAGGATGTTGGTCGAATAGTGATAGACCGGGATCACCGGCATATCGGCTGCAACGATCTGTTCGATCTCGGTATAAAGCGGGGTGGTGTTGTGGCTGGATTTCGCCTCGGCCAGCAATTCATCCACACGCGCGTTGGAATATTTGGCGTCGTTATAGCCGGAACTTGTGCTCAGCAGATCAAGGAAGGTCGAGGCCTCGTTATAATCGCCACACCATGCGCCACGCGCCATGTCAAAGTTCTGGTTGCCACGGTTTTCCAGGAACACCTTCCATTCCTGATTTTCCAGCGACACATTCACGCCCAGCTTCTGTTTCCACATCTGGGTGGCCACGATGGCGACCTGTTTGTGCGATTCAGAAGTGTTGTAGAGATATTTGAATTCCAGCGGTTCGCCGCCCTTGCCATATCCAGCCTCGGCCAACAATTCGACCGCCATCGCATCGCGATCGGCCTGCGCCATGTTGGCATAGTCGATTTCCGGGGTCTCGAACCCGGCGGTGGCAACATGGGTAAAGTTATAGGCCGGGTATTGGCCGCCTTTCAGCACCTGATCGACAATCACATCGCGATCAATGGCCAGCGCCAGCGCCTTGCGGACGCGGATGTCCTGAAACGCCTCGGGGCCATTGCGCAGATTGAAGCTGAAGTAATAGTTGCACAGGCGCGGCAGGGCCCATGCCTCATTTGGCAGCTCTTCTTTCAACGCAGGATACTGGCCTGCGGGAATGTCGGTTTTGTCGACTTCGCCGGCGCGATAACGGGTCAGGCCCGAAGCTTCGTCATTGATGACCAGCGACACGACTTTTTCGATCACGGTGTTTGCATCATCCCAATACATCGGGTTGCGCTCGCGCACTGCGCGTTCCTTGACCACATGTTCGGTCAGCACATAGGCGCCATTGCCGACCATGTTGCCGGGGCGTGTCCATTCCTTGCCATGTGCGTCAATTGCCCATTTGGGGGCCGGGAATGTCGTCGCATGGGCGACCATATCGGCAAAATAGGGCAGGGGTTGCGACAATGTCACCTCAAGCGTGTGATCATCCAGCGCCTTGACGCCCAATGTGTCAAAATCCGCTTCGCCCGCAATGATAGCCGAGGCATTGGCCAGCGACATCAGCTCCATATACCAGGCATAGGGCGATGCATTTGCCGGATCGACCGCGCGTTTCCAGCCATAGACAAAATCACCGGCGGTGACGGGTTTGCCGTCCGACCATTTGGCATTGTCACGCAGATGGAAGGTATAGACCAGATTGTCGTCGGATACTTCGTGATGGGTGGCCACACCGGGAACCGTCGCACCATCAGGGCCAAGGTTATACAGACCTTCGAACAGATCCCGCGCCAGACCGGAGCTGTCCACACCTTCCAGAAGTTGCGGATCAAGCGAATCGAATTCGTCCAATGTGCGATAGGTATAGGTCTGGTCTTCGGCCAGTTTGGTTCCTTCGGGCACGTCCGCAGCAAAGGCGAAACTTGTCAGCATCGTTGTGCCGGCCAGCGCGGCCAAGGTGTGTTTCATGAACGTCATGTCATTTTCCCTGTGGTTTTAAGTTTTCTGGGCCCTTTTGCGGGCGGGTGTTGTTGGGTGGAACCGTTCCGGAGACCCGGCAAATTGGCATCGGAATATGTTTGAAAGCGCCCGATCCATCGGAAGTTTTCCTTGCTATCCTCAGTAGGTCGGTTTTGGTGGTCCCGGTCTGGTCCGGGTATCTTGGGGCGACTGTGTCGCACGACAAGATAATTGCGAGTCATACTTAACTCTACCTGAGAGAGTTTGCTGCGCAACCATGATGCCAAAAATATGACAGGGTGACGCGACGGGATGTGGTTGGCTTTTGGTGCGCAGGTTGTGCCTGTTGGCCTGATGATCACGAAATCGTGTTCCCGGCGGCTGGTGACCTGTTGCGGCGCATCGCCCCCGGCGGCATGGAAAACCACTTTCGACAGGCACGCGACAGCGCGGATTGTTCGGGAAATCCAAGAAGCGTGGTCAATTGATCCAAGGTTACATCGGTATTGGTCAGATAGCGTGCGGCCATATCGCGGCGAATGTCGTCCTTGATCTGCTGAAAGCTGGTGTTTTCCTCACGCAATCGCCGGTGCAGCGTGCGGGGATGCAGCACCAGCATGCGGGCAACATCTTCGCGATTGGCCTGCGGCGTGCCAATCAAGGGGCGCAGGACCATTTCCACTTTTTCAGTCAGATTGGTTGTCGGGGTGGGGAAAGTCTTTGTCAGATAATCCTCGACCAGTCTGTGCAGCCTTGGGTTGCCGTCCGGCACCGGCCGGTTCCAGTCGCTGGCCCAGATATGCATCGCGGCCATCGGTTGATTCTCATGCACCGGCACACCAAAGAAGCTGCGGTGTTTGGCAAGGTTTGGGCCAACCGAATGCGGCAGCGAGACCGATTTGATGTGCGTGCGATGGGCCGACCGCAACCGCCCCAGTTGAAACCCCATGCCCAGCAACAATTCCGTGGCCTGTCGGTGCGGCACGCCGACAGGCACATCCAGGTCCAGCACAATGGCAATGGCCTCTGGGTCGATTGGGCTGGGGGTTTCGACCCGGAACCGCAGGGCCGAGCCTTGGATGAACATGAAACGAGCGACGATGCTGCTCGCCTGTTTTGGCGTGCTGGCATTTTGCAGCGCCAGCCCCAGCACCCCCAAAACACCAAAATCCTGATGGCGGGCAATCCGCAGCCCCAGATCGGGACAACCGGCGATGTCGCTGCTCATTTCCAGAAGCCGACAGACCGCAATGATCGGCAGCAGGGCGTCCTCATCCACAAGAGCATCCGCGCCAAGACCGGATTGCACCAGCAATGTGGTGGCCTCAAACCCCAGGTCACTCATGACCTTGTCATATCCTCGCAGGGCCGCGGCCCGGATCACATTGCTCATGTCCCCAAATGACAATTTTTTGTCCTTAAATGTCAAGACAGACGGGGGTGGAGCCATTAGGTCAGCGTCTCATACCGACCTGGTCTTTGATTTTGCCCCGGGTTACCAAAACAACGACTGCGCAGATCGCGATGCGTTCAAAAGGAATTACAAAATGAATAGTGACAAGGCAGGACGCCGCAGCATGGCGGCCTTAAAGGTATTTCTGTTTCTGGCGGCCTTGGCGCCACAGACCAGCCTTGCGCAATCTCCTTTTGTAAAACTGGTCGAAGTGACCAACAGCGATGCGGATGTGCGTCGGGTGTTCTTTGGCCATGTGGTGGCACGCGAAACCGTGGATCTGGCGTTTCAGGTCGGCGGCCAGGTGGTTGATTTCCCGCTGGACGAAGGCGCGACCGTGCCGCTTGGCGGATTGGTGGCCCGTCTTGATCAAGAGCCTTTTGAATTGGCTCTGGAAGAAGCCCGCGCCCAAAGCGATCAGGCGAACCGCACCTATGAGCGGTATCAAAAACTGGCGGGCGACACCGTCAGCCAAACCACGCTGCAAGATGCCGAAACCCAGGTCGAACTGGCCCGGATCGCGGTGCGAAATGCCGAACGCGCTTTGGAAAATGCCACGCTTTACGCGCCGTTTGTCTCGCTCGTGGCGGGCCGGTTGGTCGCCAATTATTCAACGGTCGGCGCGGGCGCCCCGGTTGTGCGTTTGCATGACATGTCGGACCTGCGGATAGAGATCAACGTGCCAGAGACATTGTTTCAACAGGCAGGCACGGATCCAGACATCGAAATGTTTGCAGAATTTCCAGCAGGGTCAAAACCTTATCCGGTGGAGTTCCGTGAATACAACGCCGAAACCGCCTCGCTTGGCCAAACCTATTCCATCACCCTCGGGATGGAGCCGCCGACGGATCTGACGGTTTTGCCCGGCTCATCCGCCAAGGTGACCGCATCGCTCAGCACCGGAAGTCAACGGATCGAAATTCCGTCTTCTGCGGTGGTGTTGGCAAATGACGGTGGCGCGCGCGCCATGGTGTTCACCCCGAACGGGGCAGACTCCGGCACCGTCGCGCTGACCGATATTGAAATTGCCGCCACCGAAAATGGCAAGGTCGAAGTGACCGCAGGGCTGGAAGTCGGTCAAGAGATTGTCGCCGTTGGCGGCGCAAGCCTGAACGACGGCGACGAAGTCCGCCGGTTCACCGGTTTCAAGAACTAGGACCGCCCAAATGGACATTGCCCGTCAATCCATCGCCCGCCCGCTGTACACCTGGATCCTGATTTTGATCTGCCTGTTCGGTGGCATCTGGGGGTTCAATTCGCTTGGCCGTCTCGAAGACCCGGCCTTTACCATCAAAGTGGCCGTTGTGGTCACCCAATACCCCGGCTCCTCTGCCGAAGAGGTCGCCTCTGAGGTCTCTGAACCCATTGAATCCGAAATTCAGAAGATGGGCGAGGTCAAGGAAATCGAAACCATGAACCAGCCGGGCCTGTCCTGGATCACGGTGACGATGCAGGACCATTATGACGGCACCGAATTGCCGGGCATCTGGACCAAATTGCGCAATCGCGTGGCCGAAGCGCCGCTGCCAGCCGGGGCCACCGCGCCCTTCGTCAATGACAGCTTTGGCGATGTGTATGGCATCTATTACGCGGTGACCGCCCCCGGTTTTTCCGATTCCGAAATTAACGATCTGGCGGAATTCCTGCGCCGAGAGGTCCTGTCGGTGGATGGTGTCGCCGATGTGGTGACCGCCGGTGTGCCAAACGAAATCATCTATGTGGAACCCGACCTCGCGCTCAGCACATCCTTGGGAATTTCCCCGGCCGTCATGCAAAGCGCAATCGCTAGTTCTGATGAAATCGTCGATGGCGGCGCGATCGAAAACACCGAAGGCCGGACATTGATCCAGCGCCCCGAAGGTTCGGATAGCGTGTCAGCGATTGCTGCGCTGTCGGTCGGAATTGGCGGTCAGGTGATCAACCTGTCGGATTTCGCGGATGTCTATCGGGCGCGCGAAACCACACCGGATCAGATCATTCGCCACAATGGCATGGATGCCTTCACCCTTGGGGTGGCGGGCATTGGCACCGAAAACATTGTCGAGGTCGGCAATGCGGTTGAGGCCAAACTGGCCGAATTGCAGGATTCCATCCCGCTTGGGGTCGATGTTGCCCCGGTCTATCAGCAGCATCGCGTTGTGGATGAGGCCTCGAACGCGTTTCTGGTGAACCTGGCCATGTCGGTCAGCATCGTGATCGTCGTTCTGGCGGTGTTCATGGGCTGGCGCGCGGCGGTGGTCGTTGGTGTGACCCTGTTGCTCACGGTGGTGGGCACGGTGTTTTTCATGGCGATCTGGTCGATCGAGATGGAGCGGATTTCCCTTGGCGCGCTGATCATTGCGATGGGGATGTTGGTTGACAACGCCATTGTGGTTGCCGAAGGCATGCAGATCGCAATGCGCGGCGGTCAATCCTCTCGTGATGCGGCAAAAGACGTGGCCAGCAAGACCCAGGTGCCGCTTCTGGGGGCGACGGTGATTGGCATCATGGCCTTTGCCGGCATCGGGTTGAGCCCGGATGCGACCGGAGAATTCCTGTTTTCCCTTTTCGCTGTGATCGGAATTTCGTTGATCCTGTCCTGGGTTCTGGCAATCACGGTCACGCCGTTGCTTGGGCATTATTTCTTTCGCCGGGGCACCGGTGATGCCGGCGATGGCTATGACGGATTGATGTTCCGGGCCTATGCCGGGGTTCTGCACCTTGGCCTGCGCATGCGTTGGCTGGTGGTGGCTTTGCTGATTGGCAGCACCGTTGTGTGTTTCGCGCTGTTTGGTCAGGTGAAGCAACAGTTCTTCCCCGACAGCAACACGCCGCTGTACTTTGTGCATTACAAGCTGCCCCAGGGCACGGCGATCCACCAGACCTCGGCCGATTTGCAGGTGATGGAGGAATGGCTTGTCGCGCGCGAAGAGGTCGAGACCGTGACCTCGTATTCTGGTCAGGGGGCATCGCGTTTCATGCTGACCTATGAAAGCGAAGATCCCAATCCGGCTTATGGCCATTTGATTGTGCGCGTTACCTCGCTCGACGTGATCGAAGAGGAAATGAATGCGCTGGAGGATTTTGCCCTTCAGGCTGTGCCGCAGGGCGAGTTCCGGGTCAAACGTCTGGCCTTTGGTCCCGGCGGCGGTGCCCCGATCGAGGTGCGGTTCTCGGGCCGTGATCCAGAAGTGCTGCGTGATCTGGCCGATGAAGCCCGCGCGCGGTTGGTGGCGGCATCGGACAACATTGTGACCCCCCGCGTGGATTGGCGCGAAAAGGAAATGGTGTTGCGTCCGATCTATGCCGGCGACCGTGCACAAGAGGCCGGTGTCAGCCGGTCCGACATCACCACAACCCTGCAATTTGCCACCGAAGGCATGGCATCAGGCGCCTTCCGCGAAGGGGACCGCCAGATCCCGATTGTCATCCGCGCACGTCAGGATGGCAGCATGTCTCTGATAGATTACGTGATCTATTCGGACAGCGCCGGTGGGTTTGTGCCGATGGCACAGGTGACCGATGGCTTTGTGTTCGAAGCGCAGGACACGCTTTTGCATCGCCGCGACCGGGCCAATGTGATCACCGTCGGGGCCGATGTGCCGCGCGGTGTGACCGCGGCCGAGGTGCAGACCGCCGTGACGGCCACCATCGAAGAAATGGTGATCCCGGATGGCTACAAGATGGAATGGGGCGGCGAATTGGAAAGCTCGAGCGACGCGCAGGCGTCACTTGGCAAACAATTGCCGCTGAGCCTGCTCATCATGGTGTTGATTTCGGTGCTGTTGTTCAACGCATTGCGCCAGCCAATCATCATCTGGCTGCTGGTGCCGATGTCGGTGAACGGCGTCAGCCTGGCGCTGCTTGGCACGGGCTTGCCGTTCACATTTACCGCGCTGCTGGGGCTTTTGTCGCTGTCGGGGATGTTGATCAAAAACGGCATCGTGCTGGTGGAAGAGATCGACCTGACACGCGAGGCAAACCCGGACATGCCTTTGGAAGAGGCGATTGTGACGGCGTCAACCTCGCGTTTGCGGCCGGTCTTCCTGGCGGCGGCGACGACAATCCTGGGCATGATCCCCTTGCTGTCGGATGCGTTTTTCCAATCCATGGCGGCAACCATCATGGGCGGGTTGGCCTTTGCTTCGGTCCTGACATTGATCGCGGCGCCGGTGCTTTACTACATCTTCTTCAAACGCGGCGTGCAAAAGGCATTGGCGGCCAAAACCGCCGCTGCCTGAGGCCGAAGCAACCACAACCAAAAGGGGGCGTCGCGCATGTCCGGTACGTTACATCTGGCGCTCGATCCCGAGCAAGATATCATTCTGGCCAACTCCGGTGGTCGGGTTCAGATCGTGCAATTCGTCGATTACGCCAATCGACGGGCACGGCGGGTCCGCGATATTCTGCTTCGGGCATCTGACCTGCTCGGGGCGCAGAAAACCTGTCTGGCCTTGCGGTTCTGTCCGCCGGAAAAGGCCGGGAACAGCACCGATGTCGCCGCACGTGCGGCGATTTCGGCCTTTTGGCAGGACCAGCTTGCCGAGATGCATGAGGCGCTGTTCTGTGCGCCCGAGGATGACATCACGGTGGAACGGGTCACGGCATTGGCCAGGACGATGGGGCTTGATCCCGACGCCTTTGCCGCCGATCTGACGTCTGAGCGTACCGAAGCGGTGCTGGCCCGCAGTCAGCAGTCCTTTGAAGGGTCCGGCGTGGTGCAAACGCCGGCGATTTTCATCGACGGGCGGGCCTATGAGGGCGCCTGGGACGAAACCAGCATCTTTGAGGCTGTGTCCAAGCCGCTGGGGTTGCGGATGCATCTGGCCAGTCAGGATTTCTTTCACTGGGCGGCATCTGCCGGGCTTGTGTTGGTGCTGGCGACAGTGGCGGCACTTGTTGTCGTCAACGTCGGCTTTGGCGCGTGGTACGAACATCTGCTTCATACCGAATTCGGTCTGATTTTTGGCGATTGGAACCTGACGCTGGGGCTGGCGCATTGGATCAATGACGGGCTGATGGCGTTGTTTTTTCTGCTTGTCGGGATCGAGATCAAACGCGAAATCGTCAATGGTGAGCTAAGTTCCCGGGACAAGGCGATCCTGCCGGTTCTGGGCGCTCTGGGCGGTATGATGGTGCCGGCCTTGCTTTATGTCGGTTTGAACTGGGGCAACCCCGAAACCGCACATGGCTGGGGCATTCCGATGGCGACAGATATCGCCTTTACCCTGGGGATTCTGGCGCTTCTGGGCAGCCGGGTGCCCACATCGCTGAAGGTGTTTGTGTCGGCGCTGGCGATTGCCGACGACCTTGGCGCGATTGTGGTGATTGCGCTGTTTTATGGCCATGGGTTTCATTTTGACGCCCTGTTGTTTGCGCTGGGCATTTTGGCGGTGATGGCGGTGCTGAACCTGTCGCGGGTTTATGCGCGACTGCCCTATGTGCTGCTTGGGGTGCTGCTGTGGTATTTCATCCTGCAAAGCGGTCTGCACGCCACATTGGCCGGGGTTTTGACCGCCGCGCTGATCCCGTCACGGCCCAGTGCCAATATCGAAGGCGTGGCCCTTCATGCGGGCGATGTGATTGCCCGCGAGTTGGACAAAGGCGAGATTGGTGCGCCGGCGATGGCCCGGCTGGCCAATGCGGTCGACCGGTTGCGCGAACCGGGATTTCACCTGCAACATCGGCTGGAGGGCTGGTCGAACTTCCTGATCTTGCCGCTGTTTGCCTTTTTCAACACCGGGATCGCATTGGCGGCCGGATTGTCCTTTGTCGCCCCCGAAGTTTTGGGGGTGATTGTCGGGCTGTTCATCGGCAAACCGTTGGGGATCTGTCTGTTTGTCTGGATCGGGGTCAAGACCGGCATTGCGCGGCTGTCGTCGGATGTCAGTTGGCGGCAATTGTTCGGGGCGGCGTCGCTGTGCGGCGTCGGGTTCACCATGTCGATCTTCATTGCCTCCGCGGCCTTTGTCGAGCCGGCCTTGGGCGGGGTGAAACTGGCCATTTTGATTGCGTCACTGCTGTCAGCCGTGACCGGGTCTTTGATCCTGTTGTCAGCGCCACGCCCCCAGGGCAACGGGTGATCCACAAGGTGGTGTGAACCTGTGCCGGGGGTGTCGTCAGGCCTGCGCCTGCCGACAGGAGGGGGCCAGCCCCCATCGCCATGAATGGCGATTCCCCCGGGATATTTTTGAACAGAAGAAGCAGCGGGTGCGGGGGGGGAATTACCCCCCGTGTTCTTAGGTGTTTGGGCCCCGAGGTGTCAGGGCCCTAGGTATCAGGCGCTTTTCTGGCCGTAGTACAGCATGGAGACATGCCGGGCCTCGGCGAAGAACAGCCAGCGTTCGACCACCAGACCCACCCCGACAGCCAGCACGGCAATCGGCATGAGCACAGGCGCAAGCCCGCCGGTCAGTGCCACGAAGGCCAGGATCAGACCGGGCACGGCAAAGGCCCAGATCAGAACCATTCTGCGCAGGTCATTCGCGTGTTTTCGCGCCACCTGAAATCCCATTTCGCGCATCACGAAGTTGGGTTTGGTATGTGGCGGGTCCAGCTGGCGTTTCACGCCTTTGATCCCCAGCGCCATATCGGCCGTATAGCTGTCCGGTGTCGCATCAATCTTCTGCCAATACCGGGTTTTGAGCGCCGCGCTGAGGCCAAGGCAGAATGTTGCGATCGTGCAGGCCATACCGGTCGTGCCGCCGGAAAATGTGAGGATCATGGCAAGAAGCACCGCGCCGGAAGTGGCGGCGAGCACCAGATAGATCACCGGCACCAGTGGCAGATGCCATTGCGGAATGGTGCGCAGAGAGGCGTAGATCATACCGGTGCACCATACCGTTGCCGTCGCGCCCAGCGCCGCCAACAGTGCCAGCGGCAAGGACAGCCAGCTTTGCACCCCAAAGAGCGACAGCAGCGCCAACAGCCCGGCGGGGCCATAGGTGGCAATGGCTGCCACACCTTCGCGGGAGAGCCAGGAGCTGCGCCATTGGGACAGGGCGCGCCAGGCCCGTTCCGGGCGGCCAAGGTGGAAGGTGGAACTGAGCAGGCCGACGGTGATCAACGTCAGCGCAAGGGCCATGGCCGCAAAGAAATCCCAGCCGGACAGGGGAAACCGCCCGGTGACATGCGCCAGTGAAAGCCAGAACAACAGCCCGTATCCCGCGCCAGAGGCGGTGGTGAACAGGATGACCGAATAAGCAGGATGCATGTGCGGCCCCCTAGCGGCTTAGCGCCCGGTCAGCCCAGGCAAAGAGTTTCTCGATGGGTGATCCGGTCGAAGGTGCCTCTGGTTCTGCGGCAATTTTCGGCGCGTGATCACTGGCTTTGCGGGGTGGCAGGTATTTGTTCACCGGTTTGTAGCCAAATTCATCCAACAGATTGAACCCGTCGCGTGCCGCCACGTTTTGTGACACCTCACTTTCGGGATCGCCCAGATCGCCAAAAGCCCGTGCGCCGGTCGGGCAGGCCTTGACGCAGGCCGGAACGCGGTCTTCTTCGTCGATGGTTTCGTTGTAGATCCGGTCAACGCAAAGCGTGCATTTCTTCATCACCCCGTCGTCATGATCATATTCCCGCGCGCCATAGGGGCAGGCCCAGGAACAGAGTTTGCAGCCGATGCAGGTGTCGGGATTGACCAGAACGATACCGTCTTCTTCGCGCTTGTAACTGGCGCCGGTGGGGCAGACCGTGACGCAGGCCGGTTCTTCGCAATGCAGGCAGGAACGCGGGAAATGCACCGTGCCCTTGTAGTGGTCATTGTCGATTTCATAGCTGTGCACGCGGTTCAGAAACGCACCAGAGGGATCGGCGCCGTATGGATCATGGTCGGACAGCGGTGCGGAATAGCCGCCGGTGTTCCATTCCTTGCACGACGTCACACAGGCCTGACAGCCGACACAGATGTCGAGGTCGATGACAAGGCCGAGCTTCTTTTGCGTCTGTTCGGGCAGGCAGGTCATTTCGCTGGTTCCTTCCATTCGGCCCCAAAGGCGATCTTGTCCGGCGAAGCCGGCTGGCTGGCGTGGCCCAGCGGTTCGAACAATGGTTCGGTGCCCGCGGTGTCGGCCTTTTCTATTGCCACCCGCAGGTCAAACCATGCGGCCTGACCGGTCAGCGGGTCGGAGTTGGAATAGCGATATCCGCCACCGCCCTTGGGCAGCAGTTCGGAAATCAGGTGGTTGAGCAGGAAGCCCTCGTTGCTTTCAGGGGAATCATCATCCAGCCCCCATGCGCCGCGTCGCTTGCCAATGGCGTTCCAGGTCCAGACCGTGTGCGGGTTCACCCCATCCATCAGGCGGACCTGGCATTTCACCCGGCCCAGATGTGAGGAAAGCCAGACCCAATCATCGTCCTGAACCCCGATGTTTTCGCCCACCGATGTATGCACATAAAGCCGGTTTGCCGCCGTGATCTGGCGCAGCCAGGCGTTTTGCGACCCCCAGGAATGATACATATGCATCGGGCGTTGGGTGATCGCATGCAGCGGATACCCCGCGACCAACTGCTCTTCCAGCGGCGGATACCAGAAGGGCAGCGGGTCAAAGTGATCTTCGATCCTTCGTTTGGCCCGCTCTGGCGGTTGCCGGTCGCCATGCCCGCGTGCCGCAAGGCGGAATTTCTGCATCGGTTCGGAATAGAGCTGAAAGATCGTTGGATCGGGCGACATGCGAATGCCCTTTTCGATACCCCAGTCCAGATAGCCGCGATTAGCATGGCGAAAATAAGCATGGCTTGGGTCCATGTGTTCGCCAAAGAACGCACCGTTGTCGATGTATTTTTGTAGCTGGTCGGGGTTTGGGGCCCCAACGCAGGATTGATCGCCATCTTCGCCACGCCAGCCCGCAAGCGGCCCAATGCCGGGTTTGCGTTCATGGTTGACGATGTAATCGGGATAGCCACCGGGAAATTTCGGCGTGCCGTCGTCGTTGACAAATCCGGGCAGGTTCAACCGCGCGCCGAGGTCAATCATCACCTCTTGAAAACCACGCACATTTCGATCGGGCGGCACCACCGGTTGGCGAATGCCATCGGCCACCAGTTCCGGTTCCGAAATCGGTCGATCCAGCAGCGAGATACAGTCCCAACGTTCCAGATAGGTCGTGTCGGGCAGGATCAGATCGGCGAATGGCACGGTTTCGGAATAATAGGCGTCGGAATAGATGATTTTCGGGATCACATAGTCGCCATTGTCGTCTTTGGCGGTCAAGGCATCCAGCGTGCCACCGACATTCATCGACGAATTCCACGCCATATTGGCCATATACATGAACAACACGTCGATGCCGTAGGGGTCTTTCTTTGCGGCGTTGTTGATCACCATATGCATCAAACCATGGGCGGAAATGGGCGCGTCCCAGCTAAACCCCTTGTCCAGACGGCTGGGGTTGCCCTCGCCATCCAGCAGCAAATGTTCCGGCCCATGCGGAAACCCCAGATGCGGGCCGCCCAACGGCAATTCCGGTTTGATGTCGCCGGTCGCGCCATGCGGCAGGAGGTTCGGCGGCGTCTGTTTGGGGTAGGGCGGTTTGTAGCGGAATCCGCCGGGGCTATCGATTGAGCCCAAGAGGATTTGCAGGATGTGGATCATGCGGCAGGTCTGAAATCCGTTGGAATGGGCCGAAATGCCGCGCATGGCGTGCATCGACACCGGGCGGCCGATCATCTTGTCATGTTTACGCCCGGCCCAATCGGTCCAGGGCTGATCGAGCACGATTTCCTCTTTAAACGCCACATGCGCCAGCTCTGCCGCGATCTGGCGGATCTGATCGGCAGGCACGCCGGTACGCTCGGCCACCGCATCGGGGGTATAGTCGTCCCCCAGATAGCGTTCGGCCATCAGTTCAAACACCGGCCGCGCGGTGCGGCCATCGGGCAGGGTGCGCGTGCCGGTCAGAGCAGGTTGGATATCGGCGGCCTTGCCATTTCCAAATGCGTCTGTCGCCTTGTCCCAGATCATCGGATTACCGTCACCGTCGCGGGCAAACAGCCCGTCATCGGCATCACCGGGGGCCTGAATGACCAACCAGGGGGAATTTGTGTAACGCACAAGATAGTCGAGGTCGATCTGTTGCGTGCGGAACAGCTCGTGGATCAACGCGCCGACAAACAGCCCATCAGTGCCGGGGCGGATGCCCACCCATTCGTCGGCCACGGCGTTATAGCCGGTGCGCACCGGGTTGATCGACACCACCTTGGCGCCGCGTTTCTTCAGTTTTCCGATGCCGATCTTGATCGGGTTCGATGCATGGTCTTCGGCCACGCCAAACAGCATGAAGTATTTCGTGTAATCCCAGTCAGGGTCACCAAATTCCCAGAACGCCCCGCCAAAGGTATAAAGCCCGCCAGCGGCCATGTTGACCGAGCAGAACCCGCCATGGGCGGCAAAATTGGGCGTGCCATATTTCATCGCCCAGAACCCGGTCAGGCTCTGGCTTTGGTCGCGCCCGGTGAAAAACGCCAGCTTCTTCGGGTCAGTCTTGCGCACGGTGCCCAGCCAATCCGTGGCAATATCCAGCGCCTCATCCCAGCTTATTTCCTCAAACTGGCCAGATCCGCGCGGGCCGACGCGTTTCATCGGCGCGCGCAGGCGGGCGGGGGAATAATGCTGCATGATCCCTGCGCTGCCCTTGCCGCAAAGCACGCCCTTGTTCACCGGATGGTCGCGGTTGCCCTCAATATAACGCACCTTCTGTTTGCCATCTGCATCGGTTTTCAGATGCACATTGATGCCGCAGCGGCAGGCACACATATAGCAGGTGGTTTGCTTCATGCTGTCGCCAACCGGCGTGTTGGTGTCAATCTCGGGGCTTTGCGCCATCCTGTTCTCCCTGTTGAACGACATGCGCTTTGTTGCCAAACACGCCATCGATTCTCAGGGTAGTTTACATAAATCACCCGCGGCAGAAAGATTTCCCACGAAGTTCGGGCAATCTGGAACTATTGTTCATGATTTCTGGCACTACCGCGAACAAAATCCCTTTGCCCAGCCACCCCGCGCGTGGTCATGCGGCGGCAGAATGGGCCAGAAGTTCGGCCATATGCGACGCACAGCCAAGCAGCGCCGCGTCGTCGTTTTCGATCAGATAGACCGGGAATTTGGCCATGAACTCTGAAAACCGCCCCTTGTCGCAAAATGCGTCGCCAAACCCCATCTGATCGAAATGCGGCGCCAGTGACCGGCTGACCCCGCCAATGAAATAGATGCCGCCAAACGGTAACTGCGCAAGGGCCAGATCGCCCGCGACCCGGCCGGCAAAGGTGACATGATATTGCGCGGCTTCGATGGCCGCCTGATCGCTGCCGTCGGCCACGCCGGCCATGATCTCGCCCGGGGGTTTGCTGCCGGGCGTGCCGCCCTCATGCCGACGCCAGCGGTAAAGCGCCTCAAGCCCGCGCCCCGAAAGCGCCTCTTCCACCGATGGGAACCCACCCTCGGACAGCAGAAATTCCGCCAGCGTCTGTTCCTGCGGGCTGCGCAGGGCCAGGCTCATATGGCCGGCCTCGGACGGTGGCACCAACGTCAGACCGCCGCTTTGAAACACCATGGCGATGTTCACCCCGGTGCCCAGACCAATCACCAGCCGGGTGGTTTGCTGTGCGTTGCCCGTCGCGGCGTCGCTGTGCAACAACGGGCGCAGATCGCCCTTGCCCAAATGGCCCAGCGCATGCCCCTGTGCCTGCAAATCGTTCAACACCGCTACCTGTGTCGCGCCGGATGCATCGCGCACGCAATCGTCATCAATTACCCAGGACAGGTTGGTCATTTTCAACACCCCATCCATCACCGGACCCGCGCCCGCAACACAGGCCGCTACCGGCGCAGCCCCGGTTTCGGACCGATAGGCGGCGATCACCTCGCTGAGACCATCGCGGCCCTGATTGCGATAGCGCCGAACAGAGCCTTCCAACAACGAGATGCCGTGATCTGCGGTCGTGGTGGCCAGGGCAACACGGGTATTTGTGCCGCCAATATCAGCAACAAGCGTGGTTTCTGCGGGCAGGGTCATCAAGGTATCTCCGTCAAACAATGGGATGGGCGCGCGGGCTCATGCCTCGGCGGCAATCTGGGCGGGGGCCGGTCCGGTGGTGGCCCCGGTCAAAAAACGATAGGGCATCATTTCGGTGCCCGGCGGTGCCAGCGGATCGGAAATCCGCGACATCAGGATTGCCGCGACACGGCGGCCGGCCTCACGCACCGAACTGCGGGCGGCGGTAAAAACCGGCTCGGCCTCGGTGCCGTTGCGCAGGTATGACAGATCATCGTCAAACGTCACCACCGACACATCACGGCCCAAAACCAAACCCGCAGATTCAATTGCCCGGCGCACGCCAAGCGCGGTGATCATCGAAGCCACCACAAAGGCCGTCGGCGGCGTGTCGCGCGCAAGCATGGCCGAGGCAGCATCGTAGCCAAAGGTTTCGGTCATGTCGGCGGACACCATCAGCTCTGGATCGGGGGGGATATCTGCTTCGGCCAGCGCCTTGAGAAAACCAGCCCGGCGACGAAAGGCAAAATCCAGTTGTTCCAACCCGTTGATCAGACCAATTCGCCGGTGCCCCAGCGTGGTCAGATGGGTTGTGGCCTCTTGCATTGCGGTGACATTGGCCACATCGACCCAGGAAAACGGCGTCTTGACGTCGCTGGCGCGGCCATGGACCACAAACGGCAATTCCAACTGGATCAGCAAGGGAATGCGCGGGTCGTTCATCCGGGGACCATGGACCACGATCCCGTCCACGTTGCCCTTGATTTTCAAATCGCGGTAAAATGCCTCTTCTTCGGAATCCGGCACCAGCGACAGCAACATGTCGTAGCCATGCCGGGAATAGACCTCGCCGGCACCGGCGACGAAATCGCCAAAAACCGGGTTCACCATTTCATGTTGCGTCGACACCGGGATGACATGGCCGATGGTCATCGCCCGCCCGGTGGCCAGCGACCGCGCCCGCGTGTTGGGTTTGTAATTGGCGGCCCGCGCCGCATCATGCACCTTTTTCCGGGTCTTTTCGCTGACCTCTGGATAGCCGTTCAAGGCCCGGCTGACCGTGGTTTGCGACAATCCCAATCGTTCGGATAGTTGCTTTAAGTTCATTGTGCCGATGACCCCCAGAATTGACCCGAACGGGAAGTGTTCTACCTTGATTGTTGCGGAACGCAAATTGCCTTTCTTTTCACAGCTGACTTTCTGCACCGCAGAGAAAACATTGATTTCGTTAGACTAATCGATGTTGACTTTTCAACGCAACTTCCTCACATTAAAACTACCAAAGCGCTTTGGAAAGCGAGTGTCAAGACTTGTATCAAAGCGTCGATAGGTGTTCGATGGAACGTGCGTTTACCGCACAGGGAGGAAAATCAATGAGAGTTTCGCTTTATGCGAGTGTTGCGACGCTGGCGCTGTCCGCTTCTTTGGCCCAGGCCGAAGGTCATCTGCCATTCACGCCGGGAGAGGGCGATTTCAACTGGGACAGCCTGACCGCCTTTGCCGAGGCCAATGACCTGAACGGCGAAGAAATCAGCGTTTTCGGACCCTGGCGCGGGGATGATCAGGCCCTGGTCGAAAGCATTCTTGGCTATTTCACCGAAGCGACGGGCGCGACCATCAAATACGCCTCTTCCGAAACCTATGAACAGCAGATCGTGATCGACACCGAGGCCGGATCGCCGCCCAATGTCGCGGTGCTGCCGCAGCCCGGCCTGATCCAGGATCTGGTGTCCAAGGGGTTTGTCGAACCTTTGGGTGAAGACACCGAAAACTGGCTGCGGGCCAATTACGCCGCAGGCGACAGCTGGGTCAGCCTTGGCACCTATACCGGGCCGGACGGCGAAGACCGGCTTTATGCCTTTCCCTATAAAATCGACCTGAAATCTCTGGTCTGGTACAGCCCGGAGAATTTCGAAGATGCCGGGTATGACGTGCCGGAAACCATGGAGGATCTGAAGGCGCTGACGCAACAGATCGTTGATGATGGTGGCACACCCTGGTGCATTGGTCTGGGGTCCGGTGGCGCGACCGGCTGGCCCGCGACCGATTGGGTCGAAGACATGATGCTGCGCACGCAATCCCCCGAAACCTATGACCAGTGGATCAAGAACGAAATTCCGTTTACCGATCCGGCGGTTGTTGGCGCGATCGAAGAATTCGGCTTTTTTGCCCGCAATGACGATTATGTGGCTGGTGGGGCCGGGGCTGTGGCCTCGACCGATTTCCGCGACAGCCCGGACGGCATGTTCTCTTCGCCGCCGCAATGCTACATGCACCGCCAGGCCTCGTTCATTCCGACCTTCTTCCCCGAAGGCACCGAAGTGGGGCTGGACGCCGATTTCTTCTATTTCCCGGCCTATGCGGGCAAGGAACTGGGCAAGCCGGTTTTGGGGGCGGGCACCTTGGCCTTCATCACCAATGACAGCCCCGGCGCACGTGCGTTGCTGGCGTTTCTGCAAACCCCGATTGCCCATGAACTCTGGATGGCGCAATCCGGTTTCCTGACACCGCACACCGGGGTCAACACCGACCTTTACGGTTCGGATGCGTTGAAGAAACAGGGCGAGATCCTGCTGAACGCTACGACCTTCCGCTTTGACGGTTCGGATCTGATGCCGACGGGTGTGGGGGCCGGATCCTTCTGGACCGGCATGGTGGATTATGCCGGCGGCAAAGATGCCGCCGCCGTGGCCAGCCAGATCCAGGAAAGCTGGGACGCGCTGAAGTAAGCGGGCCCAAAGCGATGCCCGGCGCGATCACGCAGCACGGGCATCGCATTTTTACGACAGCATTACATCACGAAATCGGCGTTGCAGGAGGGGGCGGATATGCATCCAGCCATCATGGGACTATTGACGATTGTGATCGGGGTCGGGGGGTGCGTTGGCTATTTCTACTTCTCGAACATCATCCTGGACACGGTATTTTATCCACCGCGCGGGCCAAATGCCGGGCGCAACATCAACCGCGCCAACCTGATCCGGCCCTGGCTGTTCCTGTTTCCTGCGCTTTTTGCGCTGGGGCTTTACCTGGCCTATCCGGTGTTTGCCACGCTCTGGCTGTCGCTGACCGACCGGGATCAGGGCGGGGCCTTTGTCGGGCTGGCCAATTACAGGACGATGATGGCCGATGCCAAGTTCTGGGAGGCGATGCGCAACAACATGTTGTGGCTGGTCGTCGTGCCGGCCATGTCCACCGGATTTGGCCTGTTGGCGGCCCAGCTGACCGACCGCATTTCCTGGGGCAATTTCGCCAAGTCGCTGATTTTCATGCCGATGGCGATTTCCTTTGTTGGCGCATCGGTGATCTGGAAATTGATCTATGACACCCGCCCCGAAGGCACCGATCAGATCGGCATTCTGAATGCGCTTTGGGTCAATATGGGGGGCGAGCCGCAGCAATGGCTGACCCTGATCCCCTGGAACAATTTCCTGTTGATGGTGGTGTTGATCTGGATTCAGACCGGTTTTGCCATGGTGATCCTGTCGGCGGCGCTGCGCGGTATTCCCGAAGAAACGATTGAGGCCGCGATCATCGACGGCGCGTCACCATTGCAGATCTTCTTCAAGATCAAGGTGCCGCAGATCATGTCGACGATTGTGGTGGTTTGGACGACGATCACGCTGGTGGTGTTGAAAATTTTCGACATCGTGTTGGCGATGACCAACGGCCAGTGGGAAACCCAGGTTCTGGCCAATTACATGTACGACAAATTGTTCCGCGCCTTTGACTGGGGCGTCGGGTCGGCCTCGGCCATGGTGATCATGCTGTTGGTGACGCCGATCCTGGTCTGGAATGTGCGCAACGCGCGCAAAGAAATGCGCTGAGCGGGGGGATTGGACATGGACAATATCGCAGGTCAAAAATCCACGCTGACATGGGCGGTGCATATCGCGGTGCTGGTACTGGTGCTGGCATGGGTGTTCCCGACGTTGGGATTGCTTGTCAGTTCGTTTCGCACATCGGACCAGATTTCGACCTCTGGCTGGTGGGCGGCGCTCACGACGCAAGAGGGCCAATTGCCCGCCATCCGCATCAGCGGCCAAGAGGTGCAGGAGGCCGATCTCTATGTCATCGAAGGCGGGTTGTTTCCCGACAGTGACACCACGGTCACCGCATGGGGCACGTCGTCGCGCGCGCCCGAGGCCTATGCCGCCGGCGACACAGCCGAGCTGAAGGATGGCGCGCGTCTGACTGTGGCGGGGGACGGTGCATTCCGTCTGACAGGTGGCCAAAGCTGGGAGGGCCAGCGCCTGCCGCGGGTGTTTACCACCGCCGCGACACCGCCGGAATTCACCCTGAGCAATTACACCAATGTGCTGACCTCGGACACCGCCGGGGCAGGGATCGCCAATGCGTTCATCAATACGCTGACCGTGGCCATACCATCGACCATCATCCCGATCCTTGTGGCGGCCTTTGCGGCCTATGCGCTGGCCTGGATGGATTTCCCCGGCCGGTCGCTGTTGATTGCCGCCGTGGTCGGATTGTTGGTGGTGCCCTTGCAGCTGGCGCTGATCCCGCTTTTGCAACTGCACAACGCGATTGGCATCGGCAAGGGGTATCTGGGTGTTTGGCTGGCGCATACCGGATTTGGTCTGCCACTGGCGATCTATCTTTTGCGCAATTACATGGTCGGACTGCCGCGTGACATCATCGAAAACGCCCGGGTGGACGGCGCGACAGAGTTCCAGATCTTCATCAAGATCATCCTGCCGCTCAGCTTTCCGGCGCTGGCGTCATTCGCGATCTTTCAATTCCTGTGGACCTGGAACGATCTGCTGATCGCATTGGTGTTCCTGGGCACCGACGATTCCACCCTGGTTCTGACCGGGCGGTTGGTCAATCTGATGGGGTCGCGCGGCGGACAATGGGAGATCCTGGCAACCTCGGCCTTTGTGTCGATTGTTGTGCCGCTGGCCGTGTTCTTTGCCATGCAAAAATATCTGGTGCGCGGTCTTTTGGCCGGCTCCGTCAAATAGGGCGCCCCCCGATGAACAAACATACGGACAACATCATGAAACTTTCCCGTCAGGAAGATACCGATTGGTGGCGCGGCGCAGTGATCTATCAGATCTATCCGCGCTCCTATCAGGACAGCAACGGCGATGGCATTGGCGATCTGAACGGCATCACCAGCCGCCTGCCGCATATTGCCTCGCTTGGGGTGGATGCGATCTGGATTTCTCCGTTCTTCACCTCGCCGATGAAGGATTTCGGCTATGATGTCAGCGATTATTGCGACGTCGATCCGATGTTCGGCACTTTGGCGGACTTTGATGTGCTGGTGGATACCGCGCATAAACTTGGCCTGAAGGTGATGATTGATCAGGTGCTGTCGCATTCCTCGGATCAACACAAATGGTTCAAGGAAAGCCGCCAGAGCCGCGACAATGATAAGGCCGATTGGTACGTCTGGGCCGATCCCAAAGAGGACGGCACCCCGCCAAACAACTGGCTGTCGATTTTTGGCGGATCAGGCTGGCAATGGGATGGTCGCCGCGAGCAATATTACCTGCATAATTTCCTGACGTCGCAGCCGGACCTGAATTTCCATTGCCCGGACGTCCAGCAGGCATTGTTGGACACTGTAGAGTTCTGGTTGGATCGCGGGGTGGATGGGTTCCGGTTGGACACCATTAATTTCTATATTCATGACAAAGAGTTGCGCGACAATCCTCCGCTGTCGAAAGAGCTTCGAAATGCGTCGATTGCGCCCTCGGTGAACCCCTATAACCATCAGGAACACCTCTATTCCAAGAACCAGCCAGAGAACCTCGACTTTCTGCGACGGTTCCGTGCCTTGTTGGATCAATATCCCGGGTCCACCTGTGTCGGCGAGGTGGGCGATGCCCAACGCGGGCTTGAAATCATGGGGCAATACACATCTGGCGGCGACAAGGCGCATATGTGTTACGCATTTGAATTCCTGTCCGGAAATTCGTTGAGCGCCAGCCGTGTAGCCGAAGTTTTGCATGCAGTGGACGAGGCCGCAGCGGACGGATGGGCGTGCTGGGCGTTTTCCAACCATGATGTGCCGCGCCATGTCACCCGCTGGGGACTGGGGCTTCCTGCGCAAAAGACCTATGCGACATTGATCCATTGTCTGCGCGGGTCGGTCTGTCTTTATCAGGGCGAGGAGCTTGGCCTGCCAGAGGCGGATGTCGCATTCGAGGATCTGCAAGATCCCTATGGCATCGAATTCTGGCCTGAATTCAAGGGCCGAGACGGCTGCCGGACACCGATGGTTTGGGAACCTTCCAACCAAAGCGGTGGGTTTACCGCAGGCCAGCCATGGTTGCCGGTCAGCCATGACCATATCAACCGGTCAGTCGCCGCCCAGGAGGCCGATCCGGGTGCCTTGTTGCACCATTACCGCAATGTCATCGCCTTTCGCCACGCGCACCCCGCATTGGTCAAAGGCGCACACAGCGAAATATCCGCCGACGGCGATGTGCTGCGCTTCATCCGCAGTCATCAAGACGAGGTGATTTTCTGTGCCTTCAACCTGAGTGAGGTGCCGGCCACGATTGACCTGCCAGCTGGCACATGGTTGCCGATCGGCTCTGAAATCGGGTCTGCCGCGGCGCAGGCGGATGGAAAACTTCACCTTGGGCCCTGGCAAACTGCCATGGCAACCCAGCGTTAAGCCGCAACAGGAGACAGTAAAATGGCCAATCTGAAACTGACCGATGTCGAAAAAACCTATGGCGGCGCGGTGAATGTGCTGAACCACATCGACCTTGATATCAAGACCGGCGAATTGATTGTGTTTGTCGGCCCGTCGGGCTGCGGGAAATCCACCTTGCTGCGCATGATTGCCGGTCTGGAAAAGATCACCAGCGGCACGTTGGAAATTGACGGGCAGGTGGTCAATGACGTGCCACCGTCACAACGCGGTATTGCGATGGTGTTCCAATCCTATGCGCTTTACCCACATATGACGGTGCGTGAAAACATGTCCTTTGCGCTCAAGATCGCCAAGAAGCCGCAGGATGAAATCGACGCGTCGGTCGAACGCGCGGCCAAGATGCTGCAATTGGACGAATACCTCGACCGTTTGCCAAAGGCGCTGTCGGGTGGCCAGCGTCAGCGGGTTGCGATTGGCCGGTCCATCGTGCGTGATCCCAAGGTGTATTTGTTCGATGAACCATTGTCGAACCTGGACGCCGCCCTGCGGGTTGCGACCCGGATCGAGATTGCGCAGCTGAAAGAGAAAATGCCCGACTCGACCATGATCTATGTGACCCATGATCAGGTCGAAGCGATGACCCTGGCGACCCGCATTGTCGTTCTGGCCAACAAGGGGATCGCACAGGTTGGCAGCCCGCTGGAGCTTTATGAACGCCCCAACAGTGAATTTGTTGCGCAATTCATTGGCTCGCCCGCGATGAACCTGTTGCCCGGCGAAGTTGTGGGAACAGGGCCGCAAACCACGGTACGGATGCAACGTGGCGGCACAGCGGTGTCGGATTATCCCACCAAAGACAGCGACATGGGCCTGAAGGTCAATGTCGGGGTCCGCCCCGAGGATATGGTGGAAACCACCGGTGATGCCATTTTCGAAGGCAAGGTCGATTTCATCGAAGCCCTTGGCGAGGTCACTTTGCTCTATTTCGAAAAACAGGATAATCAGGCGGCGGTCATCGGCAAACTGGTCGGCATTCATACCGACGTGCGCGGCAAATCCGTGCGTTTGGCCGCCGCGCCCGCAAAGGTGCATCTTTTTGCCAATGGCGTGTCGCTGCTTTATCGCTGATCCCCAGGAGAGGCGGTTCATTTCAATCGCCTCTTGCGCCCACAAATCATTGCGTCTATACGCGCGCCATTAATCCGCAGGTGTGGGCGGGCCCTTGGGGGAGACATCCCCAAATGTCCACCGGTTGAAGCATTCGCTTCTCAACCCGCACCGAGGCGTAAACCGGAAAGGAAAAGAAGCATGGCTCTTCCCGAGTTCACCATGCGTCAGCTGCTCGAAGCTGGCGTTCACTTTGGCCACCAGACGCAACGCTGGAACCCCCGTATGGGTCCGTTCATCTATGGCGCGCGCAATGGCATCCACATCATGGACCTGACGCAAACTGTTCCGATGCTGGACCAGGCGCTGACCGCTGTGCGTGACACTGTGGCCAAAGGCGGCCGTGTGCTGTTCGTCGGCACCAAACGTCAGGCTGCCCAGCCTGTGGCCGATGCCGCAGAACGCTGCGCACAATACTACATGAACCACCGTTGGTTGGGCGGCACGCTCACCAACTGGAAAACCGTTTCCCAATCCATCAACCGTCTGAAGCAGATTGACGAGCAGATGGAAGGTGGCTTTGAAGGCCTGACCAAGAAAGAACGTCTTGGTATGGAACGTGACCAGCTGAAGCTGCAAGCGTCGCTGGGCGGTATCCGCGAAATGGGCGGCGTGCCTGATCTTCTGTTCGTCATCGACGTGAAAAAAGAAGCGCTGGCCGTGGCCGAAGCCAACAAACTGGGTATCCCGGTTGTGGCGATCGTCGACACCAACTGTTCGCCCGATGGTGTGGATTACATCATCCCCGGCAACGACGACGCTGCCCGCGCCATCGCTCTTTACTGCGATCTGGCAAGCCGCGCCGCGCTTGACGGTATGTCGGCCCAGCTGGGCGCTGCAGGTGTCGATATCGGCGCCATGGAAGAAGCGCCGGAAGAAGAAGTTGTTGCTGAAGAAGCCGCAGCCCCGGCAGACGCGCCCGCAGCAAGCTGAAGCAAGTCTTTGCCAGGTCTTTTCTGACCTGTCGCAAAACCGACATGTATTCATGACAGGGGGCAGAGGTATCTTTGCCCCCAATACCTTATGAGATGAGGAGAGCCGATATGGCGATTTCTGCGAAGCAGGTGAAAGAACTGCGCGAGATGACCGGCGCCGGCATGATGGATGCCAAAAAAGCGCTGACCGAAGTTGACGGCGACATCGAAGCCGCAATCGACTGGCTGCGGACCAAGGGTCTGGCCAAAGCGGCCAAGAAATCCGGCCGTACCGCCGCCGAGGGTCTGGTGGCCGTCAATGTCGAAGCAGGCAAGGGCGTCGCGGTTGAAGTGAACTCGGAAACCGATTTCGTTGGCAAGAACGCTGAATTCCAGGAAATGGTGTCGGGCATTGCCACCGCCGCGCTTGGTGTGTCGGATGTGGTTGCGCTGGCCGCGGCTGATCTGAACGGCAAAACCGTTGCTGACACCATCACCGACAAAATCGCCAAAATCGGCGAAAACATGTCGCTGCGCCGCATGTCGTCGCTCGAAGGTGCGTCGGTTGTGTCCTACGTCCACAACGCGGCTGCGCCGGGCATGGGCAAAATCGGTGTTCTGGTTGCGCTGTCCGGCGAAAACGAAGCCTTTGGCAAACAGGTTGCAATGCACATTGCCGCCGCCAACCCGGCATCGCTGTCCGAAGCCGATCTTGACCCGGCCGTCGTGGAAAAAGAGCGTTCGGTTCAAATCGACATCGCACGTGAATCGGGCAAGCCCGAAGCCGTGATCGAAAAGATGATCGTGGGCCGCATGAAGAAATTCATGAGCGAAGTCACACTGCTGAACCAGGCGTTTGTCATCGACCCCGACAACACCGTCGAAGCGGCCGCCAAAGCCGCTGGTGTGGAAATCACCGGGTACGTTCGTCTGGAAGTGGGCGAAGGCATCGAGAAAAAAGAAGAAGACTTTGCAGCAGAGGTTGCCAAGGCCGTTCAAGGCTAAGGCGGCATTTGTTTGCTGGGCTCCCCGGGATTTCCGGGGGGCCAAAAAGATTGCGGAGCTGGCTGCGACGGCCAGCTCCGCTTTTGTTTGGGCCACCCCTGACTATTGGGGATGAGACGAAGCGACCCAATTGGCCGGTCTGACGCTTAAAATACACACCAAACCGACCTCCGGTTTCCCGGGCAGAACCGAGGAGCCTTGAAATGACAAGGGCACTGTCCTGACGTTCCCTGGCTAGAATTGCCACCACTCACGGAACATCTGTAATGTGCCTTATTTCCCTTGGGTAATGAAGTCCGGTTTTCCTTACCAAAGGCGGCAGATGCCCGCCAAAGCGCTTTGACCGGATGACAAATGCCGTAATGAAATCAGGTCAGTACCGCCGGATCAAAGATCCAGCACGAACATCTGGTTCTGAAAGGCCGCTTTGAGCACGGCCTGGGCCGTGGTTTCGACGTTCAGCGCCTCGCGCGCGAGGCGGAGGTGTTTTTCCACCGTTGCGGCGGTCAAGCCCATCAGAAGCGCAATGTCCTGGGTGGTCTTGCCATCGCCGACCCATTCCAGCGCCTCACGTTGGCGCGGGGTCAAAGGTTTGCCCGCAACCGTAAAGGGCAGGGTGAGGATCTTGAGATGTGCGACATTGTTCATTGTCACGATGTCATCGCCATGTTCGGCCCAGACTTCATCGGCGTCAGATTGGCTCATCCCGTTTCGCGCCGTCAGGGCAATCGCCCCTTTGGAGCGGACCGAAACGGCCTTGAATGAAATCGTATAGCCGACCGTTACGCCCATTTTCTGATTGAACTGAACAACCGCCATTTCCGGATCTGTCAGCGCACCCTGTCTTGCCAGGTCGCCAACCATGGTCCAACTGGCCACACCTTCGTGGTCCATCGCCCAACGGGTCATCGGCGCGTTTTTATACAGCTCGTTGCCGAGGAATTCGTCCGTATAGCTGGGGTCATGATTGGTCAGCATCAGAAAATCATTGGGATCGCCCAGTGATTTTTCCGTGCGGTAATAGGTGAACCCATAGAGCAGGCGGTCAAAACCGTATTCCGCCATCTTGCGGCTGTGCATGTCCCACAACGCTTCGATCGTTGGGGAATTCGTCAGATCCAGGAGATATTTGTTCCGGGACTTTGTCATGCAGTCAGCTCCTGTCGCGCAGTCCCCGAATGCGGCGGGCTGGACCGGGACATGCGCAAAATAGTGAAACGCCTAAGGGTATTAGACATTTCACTGCTTTTCTGTCCAGACAATTGCGGTGACAATTGCCCTAGGGGCAAGAAATCCTGCCCGTTTGGGATATTAATCCACCACCCGAACCGCGCCGCGCGCCGCCGAGGTGGTCAAAGCCGCATAAGCCTTGAGCGCGGTTGTGATCTTGCGCTTGCGGGGGCTGACCGGTTTCCAACCTTCGGCGTCGCGTTTTTCACGCCGGGCCGCCAATTCGGCATCATCCACCGCCAGATGGATCGACCGGTTTGGAATGTCGATTTCAATCTTGTCGCCATGTTCGACCAGCCCAATGGTGCCGCCTTCGGCCGCCTCTGGCGAGACATGGCCAATGGACAGCCCCGATGTGCCGCCCGAAAACCGACCATCGGTCAAAAGCGCGCAATCCTTGCCCAGACCTTTGGATTTCAGATAGCTGGTCGGATAGAGCATTTCCTGCATGCCCGGACCGCCGCGCGGACCCTCGTAGCGGATGACCACCACGTCGCCGGCCTGGACCTTGCCGGTCAGAATGTCATTCACCGCCGCATCCTGGCTTTCGCAGACATAGGCCTTGCCGGTGAATTGCAGAATGCTGGCATCGACGCCCGCGGTTTTCACGATACAGCCTTCTTCGGCGATGTTGCCAAACAGAACGGCCAAACCGCCATCCTGGCTGAAGGCATGTTCCTTGGACCGGATCACCCCACCTTCGCGGTCGGTGTCGAGCTCCTTGTAGCGGTTTTCCGTGCTGAAGGCCTGGGTCGTGCGCACGCCGCCGGGGGCCGCTTTGAACAATTGTTCTGCATCCGGGTTGTTGGCAACCTTGATGTCCCAGCGCGCAATCGCCTCTGCCATGGTGGCGGAATGCACGGTCGTGGTGTCACCATGCAAGAGGTTCGCCCGATAAAGCTCTCCAAGGATTGAGAAAATCCCGCCAGCGCGGTGTACATCTTCCATATGCACGTTTTCGATATTCGGCGCGACCTTGCACAGGCAGGGCACCTTGCGGCTGAGCCGGTCAATGTCCTGCATGGTGAAATCGACGCCACCTTCATAGGCAATCGCCAACAGGTGCAATACCGTATTGGTCGATCCGCCCATGGCAATATCCAGGCTCATCGCGTTTTCAAAGGCCGCCATGGTCGCGATCTCGCGCGGCAAAAAGCCCTTTTCTTCAGCGACATAGTGGCGTTTGGTGATCTCGACGATCTTGCGGCCGGCCTCAAGGAACAGATGTTTGCGGTCTGCGTGGGTCGCCAATGTCGATCCATTGCCCGGCAGCGCAAGGCCCAAAGCCTCGGCCAGACAGTTCATGGAATTGGCGGTGAACATGCCCGAGCAAGATCCGCAGGTCGGACAGGCGTTTTCCTCGATATGCTGCACCTGTTCATCGGTCAGCGTTTCGCTGGCCGCGGCCACCATGGCATCCACCAGGTCGATCTTTGTCATTTCCAGATCGGCAATGTCGATCTTACCGGCCTCCATCGGGCCGCCCGATACGAAAATTGCCGGAATATTCAACCGCATAGCAGCCATAAGCATGCCCGGCGTGATCTTGTCGCAATTGGAGATACAGACCATCGCATCCGCGCAATGCGCGTTGACCATATATTCAACGCTGTCGGCAATCACTTCGCGCGAGGGCAGGGAGTAGAGCATCCCGTCATGGCCCATCGCAATGCCATCATCGACCGCGATCGTATTGAATTCCTTGGCAACACCGCCCGCGGCCTCAACCTCGCGCGCGACCATCTGACCGAGATCTTTCAAATGGACATGGCCCGGAACAAACTGGGTAAAGGAATTGACGATGGCGATAATCGGCTTGCCGAAATCGTCGTCTGTCATCCCCGTGGCACGCCAAAGCCCGCGGGCACCGGCCATATTGCGGCCATGGGTCGAGGTTCTGGATTTATAATGTGCCATATCTGGTCCTCCGGTGCCTGGGCTTGGCTTTGCGCTCAGGAACAATATTCAGGGGCCAAAGGCAAGGGGGCTGGGGCAAATCCCGCGTCGGAATAGCGCGGTAAAGTCATCCGGATTGCTGTAGCATCGTGATTCATGGATCAGATTGAAATTTGGAGACCCCTGGATGAGCGGCGCACCCACACTTGAAATGACGGTATTGATGACACCGGACATGGCAAATTTCAGCGGCAAGGTCCACGGCGGCGCGTTGTTGAACCTTTTGGATCGTGTGGCGTTCACCTGTTCATCGCGATACTCGGAACGCTATTGCGTGACGCTGTCGGTCGATCAAGTCATGTTCAAAGAGCCTATAAATGTCGGCGAGTTGGTGACCTTCAAGGCGCAAATCAACACCACCGGCCGCACATCCATGGAAGTTGGCATTCGGGTCGAAGCCGAGGATATCCGCACCGGATACCACCGGCACACCAATTCCTGTTACTTCACGATGGTCGCGGTAGATGACGACGGTGGCGCCGTCGCAGTGCCACCGATCAAGATCACCAGCGAAATTCACGCAAGACGCCAACGGGCCGCAAACCTGCGCCGAGAGCTGCGGCGAGAATTTTCCAAGCGTATGAAGGATATTGCGGTCGGATCCTAGCGCTTTGTCGACGTCGATATGCCGGATCGACCGCGAATGCCGTGGTAAGACGGCTCTGGATTTGCCAAGGTCCGATGCATGACGGCGACCGATGTTGGTGCGCCGCGGAACTAGTGAAGACGTCAGTAAATGTCGGGATGAAATGATGCTGCTCTATAACAAGAATTCGGCTTTGCGGGTGCATATACCGCTGTTTCGGACTTTGGCCATTATCATGGTCATCGCCGCAAATCCCGCGTCTGCCGCGCAGCTGGTTGTGAAAACCGACATGGAAATGGGGTGTTTTGCCGAGCTGAATGGCCCGATTACCAAGGGCGACGCGCAGGCCGTCAAAGAGGCCATAGATGCCTATCGTGAAGTCAATGCATTGATGGAGCCGGCCATAGAAGACCCAATGTTCGCCAGCAAAGAGGATCGACTGTGCCTCGACAGCCCCGGAGGATCGCTAACCGAAGGGATCGCATTGGCCCGGGTCTTGACCAAAAATCGGATCGGGGCGGCGGTTGCGCGCGGGAAATCCTGTTTATCTGCTTGCGCCGTCGCCTTCATGGGCGGTCGGGCATTTATCAGCGAGAAAATCAGCTCCAAGCCGGACCGGATCTTGCATCCCATGGCAAACCTTGGATTTCACTCCCCAAGTTTGGGGATCGACGCGGGCCGATATGATGAACAGGCGGTGAGCAAAGCCTATAGGATTGCGCTGCAAAGTGTTGGGGTCTTGCTCGAACATGCCCCGGAGATTGACTATCCAATATCATTGGTGACGACGATGTTGGCCACACCTCCGGATGAGATGTTCCTGCTCACAACCATTGGCCAGGCGGCGCGTTGGCGCGTCACGGTTGCACCGATTGTGGAGCAATCGGAATTGACCGATGAAACGCTGAAACGGCTCTGTTTCTATGCTGAAAGCGGTGATTTGGATTATCTGGTGGACGGTCGCCAACGTCGGCTTTCTTACACTACGGTTGAGATCACCGAAGGTTCCAAGGCCACCTTGGATGCAAATGGAAACGTGCTTTTTGGCTGGGACACACTGAAGGGCAAGGTAAACACCGGGTTCGGCGATACCTGGCGTGCAGCCTGCAATCTTTTCTACTATCCAATTCTGAAACCGAACACATCGCGCAATTACCCATCCGGGATGGTCACCATTGGCGGTGTGCAAACACTTGTCTGGCCATATCATTTTTTGCCCCATGATATGCTGATTTCTTCAGTTTCGTATCAACGGTAACAAGTCAGACGTCACCGGATCAGCGCCAGGCGTAGGGTAAGGATCCGGTATACTCTCTGTTTCGGGTGTTCACTTTTTTACATAATACCGATTATGGGCCTAAGCGAATGTAGCCGCAAAGCTAAAATGTCACCCATGAGCAATTCAGGAATGTCACTCTCCCCCAAAAGACTAAGGGAGATCGG